>CANGOT010000051.1 GCA_947455425.1 Chitinophagaceae bacterium
CCAATTTCTACAAAACCAAAACCTAAGGCTTGCAGCTCGTTTAAATACAAAGCATTTTTATCGAAGCCCGCACCCAAGCCAACAGGGTTATTAAAGTGCAAACCAAATAATGTTCTTTCTAAAGAAGGATGTTGAAAACGATATTGTTTCTCTATGACTTTTTTAATGAATTCAACAGAGCACCCTGTTTTCAATAGATTCATTGAAATATGATGGGCTTGCTCGGGAGGAAAACAAAATAAAATCTGGCGTATTAATGCGTACATTGCTGCGAAAGTAAAAGGTTCCCCGATTTTTAAAACGATTGTTATTAATTCTATGAATTTATAAACATTCTTACATTCTATTGTGTATCTCCCTAATTTTATTTTATGAAGAAATGGTTTTCTATCCTTACTAATAAATATTTGCTGTCTTTTGTTTTTTTAATCGTTTGGATTGTTTTTTTCAATGAAATCAATCTTTTCGACCAAAAAAACAAACTCGAAGAGTTGAGTAATCTCAATAAAAAGAAATCATATTATATAAAAGAAATTGAAGCAGCAAAACAGGAGTTATCTGATATGAAAAACAATCCCGAAGCTTTGGAAAAATATGCCCGTGAAAAATATTTAATGAAGAAAGAAGGAGAAGATATTTACCTTGTTGAGGAAGATTCACTTCATTAATTTTTACCAGTGAACATCATTATTACATCTGCAACAGCCTTTGAAATAGCCAAGGCACAGCAACAAATAAAACCCAGAAAGAATATTCATATTTCCTTTGCAGTTACTGGTATTGGAATGCTGGCTACGGCTGTTAATTTATCAAAAATTATTTACGAAGAAAGACCCGATTTTATTATTCAGGCAGGTATTGCAGGCACATTTGATGTTACGGTAAAACTTGGCTCTACATATATTATTGAAGAAGAATTTTTGGGCGATTTAGGGGTTGAAGAGCAAGGAAAGTGGAAAGATATGTTTGACCTAAAACTAATAAAACCCAACGCGAAACCGTTTAAGAAAAAAGGAATCATCAACCCTTTTATACATCAATACCATCATCTGAATTTAACAGCAGTAAAAGCGGTTACGGTAAATCAGATTTCCACCCAAACACATCATATTCAGCAGCTCGTAAAAAAATACAATCCTTGTATAGAGTCTATGGAAGGTGCAGCATTGCACTATTTATGCAGCCTTAATAATATTCCTTTTCTGCAAATACGTTCGGTATCTAATTATGTGGGCGAAAGAGATAAAGCCCTTTGGAAAATACATATGGCTATTGATAATCTCAATAAAACATTGGTTAAGTTTATTAAACAGGTGTAACAAAGTCCTCAACAAAAAAGCAGAATTATTTTTATAATATCAGCCTCTCCTTATCAAATAAACATTCGCCACCAAACTAAGTAACAGTAACATTCCTACAAGTTGGTGCAGCAATGCAATCCATTCAAAAATACCAAAACTACCCATCACAATCTGTGGGCTGGTTAACAATGCAGCAATACCTAAAACAACCTGGGTTATTACGAATATCAAAGGATAGTTTTTAGTTCTATTAAACAGGGTAGCACTATTTTGCTTTCTGGCTTTCATAAACCAAATAATCACCACAACCAAAACAATATATGCCAGCAAACGGTGTATAAAATGTATTGCAATTTTATTAAAAAGCAACGCATCCACCAGCCCTTTTTTAAGCATCGTATCTGGCATTATCATTCCATTAATAGTAGGCCAGGTAGGTGCAACATTGGCAGCTTTTAATCCCGCCATAAATGCACCATACATTAATTGTATCGCCAATAAAACAATCAACCCAATCGTAAATTTTTTTAGTTTGGGATTGATGATAAAATCTTCTTTGCTCACCCTCAGCGATATAGCAAAAACCCAAGCATAACTAATAATAAACATGGCCGATAAAAAATGTATGGCCAGCTTAATATGATTTACATACACATTCTCATCGTTTAAACCGCTCTTTACCATAATCCACCCAATAGCCCCTTCCAATGCACCTAGCAACACCAGAATAATCAATGGGTTCACCATCTCTTTTTTAATGTGTTTTTTTATGATAAAATATACAAAAGGAATAACAAAAGCAACTGCTATTAATCTTGCCCACAATCTATGAAACCATTCCCAGAAAAAAATGAATTTAAAATCGGATAAAACAAAATGATTGTTGATGTATTTAAACTGAGCAATTTGTTTATATTGCTCTAAAGCTTGTTGCCATTGGGTTTCGTTCATAGGTGGCAATGCTCCCATAATAGGTTTCCACTCTGTTATCGATAAACCCGAGCCCGAAAGCCTTGTAATACCGCCCAATAAAACTTGTATAATAATCATTCCTACACCCACAAAAACCCAGTAGGAAATAAGCTTTTTAGACCGCTCTATTTTCATAAAATAAATTGAGGTTGCAAATGTAGAATAAGAAAGTTGAGAGATTCATAGATAATAAATAATATCCTAAGTAATAAATTTGAAAAATTTATTTTTACAATGCGAACAACTATCATAACTGCTTTAATATTGTTTTTATCAAGTTGTAAACTCACAGATGAATCGTTAACCGGTAAATGGGTTTCAAATTGGGATACATTAATCGTAAATCAAAATCATCATTTTTATTTAACAAAAGGCTATAAAGAAGGAAATTGGTCTGTATCAAAGAGAAGTTTAATCCTAAATTTTACTGATGGGAACAATGGTTTTGGAAACTGTGGTGGTTTACAAAAAATAGGATTCTTTTCATCAAGAAAGAAGTTAGTAAGATTTAGTAGTTGCACTAGCCCATCACACCATTTTATTAGTTATAAAAAAGTCAGGTAGTGTTGCAAAGAATCCGTTATCATCACCCTTTCTTAATATTGCAAAGTGTTAGCACCCTATTTTCATAAAACAAAGATAGAAGCCGGCTGTGATGAAGCGGGTCGTGGTTGCTATGCAGGCCCTGTATTTGCTGCAGCAGTTATATTACCTAAAGATTTTTATCATCCATTGTTGAATGATAGCAAACAGGTAAAAGAAAAAGACCGGAACGAATTAAGATTGTATATAGAACAATATGCATTAAGCTTTGCAGTTGCCATGGTTGACAATAAAGAAATCGATAAAATAAATATTCTTAAAGCATCTTTCAAAGCCATGCACAAAGCCATAGATAAGTTGCACATAACACCTCAATTATTGTTAATTGATGGCAATAGATTTACCCCCTATAAAAACACACCCCATCATTGCATTATTAAGGGTGATGGAAAGTTTGCAAACATTGCAGCAGCAAGTATTTTAGCCAAAACTTACAGAGATGCTTTTATGGAAAAGCTACACAAGAAGTTTCCACATTACGATTGGAATAATAATAAAGGTTACGGCACTTTAAAACATCGCCAGGCCATAGAAAATTATGGTGTATGCAAGCACCACAGGCTTAGCTTTAATATTTTACCCAATCAAATGACGTTGTTTTAGGCAGTAAATACATATAAACAACAATAATCTACATTACAACATACTTTTGTTTAAATTTTAAAGAATTGATAGAGAAAACAAGTAAAATAAAATCGGAAGAAAGAGCAGTTCTTGTAGGTGTAGTCCGCCAGGAGCAAACGATGGAACAAGTAACGGAATATTTAGATGAATTGGCTTTTTTAGCAGAAACAGCAGGAGCGATTACAGTAAAAAGATTTACACAGAATTTACAGCATCCCGATAGTAAAACATTTGTAGGTAAGGGGAAACTAGAAGAGATCAGAGATTTTGTTGCCAGCAAGAAAATAGATTTAGTAATTTTCGATGATGAACTTACTGGTTCGCAACTATTAAACATTTCGGAAGTTGCCAAAACAGTTATTTTGGATAGAAGTGATTTAATATTAGACATTTTTGCACGAAGAGCCCGAACGGCACAAGCTAAAGTGCAGGTAGAGCTTGCACAATATCAATACTTGTTACCCCGCTTAAAAGGAATGTGGAAGCACTTAGAAAGACAAGGAGGTGGTATTGGTACAAGAGGCCCGGGAGAAACTGAAATAGAAACCGACAGACGTATCGTAAAAGATAAAATCTCTTTACTAAGAAAAAGATTGGGTGAAATAGATAAGCAGTCTTTTACCCAAAGAAAAGAAAGGGGTGAATTTATTAGAGTATCGCTTGTAGGATACACGAATGTTGGCAAAAGCACCTTAATGAATACCCTAAGCAAAAGTGATGTTTTTGCAGAAAACAAACTATTTGCAACCCTGGACACGACTACCAGAAAAGTAGTTTTCGAAAACACGCCCTTTTTGTTAAGCGACACTGTAGGATTCATTCGTAAACTTCCGCATCATTTAATAGAGAGCTTTAAAAGCACTTTAGATGAAGTAAGAGAAGCAGATATATTATTACACGTTGTTGATATTTCTCACCATCAGCACGAAGACCAGATAGGAACGGTAAATAAAACCCTGCAAGAATTAAAAGCTTTTGATAAACCTATTCTTACCATTTTTAATAAAATGGATTTGTATGAACAAAAGAATTTTGATAGCTGGTTAAGTGCCGAAGTTAGAGAAGATATTTTACGGGAGCTACACGAAAAATGGAACAATATAACCGAAGGTAATTGTGTGTTTATATCTGCCTTGGAACGAACTAATTTAGATGAACTAAGAAATATCATATTAAATAAGGTGCGAGAAATATATGCGATTAGATATCCTTATAAAACAATGCTGTATTAAGTAATGAAAAAGGAAACAAGTTGGTTTAAAGTAGCCCTATCATTAAATGAATTGCTATGGCAGCCAAATAATATGACTGTTGTTGAAGTAAACGGAAAGAAAATTACAATTGCAAAGTTTAATAATGAGTTATTTGCTTTTGCCTATAAATGCCCTCATGCTGGAGGCGTGATGGCCGAAGGTTTTATAGATTCTTTAGGCAATGCTGTTTGTCCATTGCATCGCTATAAATTCAGCCTAAAAACCGGAAGAAATTCAACGGGAGAGGAGTATTTAAAAACATATTTCATTAAATTAAATGAAGATGGTTTATTTGTGGGGTTTGAAGAAAATAAATGGTTTTAAATTATTTTAAAAAAAATTTTGCTCGGCAAATCTGTACCCCTATTTTTGCACCCCCAAAGGGAAATAACACTCCTCCTTAGCTCAGTTGGTTAGAGCATCTGACTGTTAATCAGAGGGTCTCCCGTTCAAGTCGGGAAGGGGGAGCCATAATGGACAAGAGGTCGTTTTCGACCTCTTTTTTATTTTCTGACTTTTCCAAAACCTTACTGGCATTGAATAGTACATTGATAGGTGTTGTAAAATGAGTAGTTGCAACTCTTCCTTTTTCTAAAACCATTTTTTCAGAAAAGATGCAACCAAGTATCTTCTTCTTAGTCTTTCCTTCCGACTTCTGGTAAAATTGAACTAAGTTCTCTAACATTGGTATTGCAGTAGATATATAACTTTCAAAGGGTGAGTTTATACAAGCAAGGTCACTCACTCTACATTTTATAGACACAATATCCTTTTCAACCTTAACTTTCATTTCGTGATAATCTTGTGATGTTATCTCATCATCCATAAACTTATTCTGAAGACTCACCTTTCGACCCTCTAACCTCTCAAGTTCCTTTTTATTTTTCGATATTTCATCCTTTCTGTTAGTGTTATCTTTTTCAAATAATTTCTCTAAAATCCTTTTGTAAGCAACCAATACTTTGGCGGACGCTTGAATCCTTGATAATATCAATTCAATACTTGAATGAACCTCATTAATTTTATGTCTTTGAGTCTTATCACACTTGCAACATAAATAGTAATGATGTAGTACCTGATTACTACCCTTAGCACCATAAGCAGTCAATGATGTTCCATGTACCGGACATTTTAAAAATCCTTTGAGTGGGTATAAATCAGATTTGTCATCATGAAACCTCATATTACGTTTTCTACCTGCTAAGACTTCATTGGCTCTAAAAAATGTTTCGTCAGAAATCAATGCAGGATGTAACCCCATAACAATTTGAGGTGGTTCTTTTTTCCACTCTTTTACATGGATTTTACCACAATACACAGGATTACGGATTATGTCTAAAAAGGTCTGTTTGCATATCTTAACACCTTCACCATTTAACCATCTTCTTACTTCATCAGCAGCATAACTTCCTGTTGACATCCTTGCAAATGATTCAGTTATTAGTTCTGCATCTTTACTTGGTCTTAATGTTGATTTAACACCATACCTATAATTGATATAACCTCTAGGTGCTGTTCCTGTCCAACAACCCTCTAATCTTGCTCGTCTTGACCCCTCTGTAGTTCTAATGCTATTCTTATCATTCTCAATCTCAGGAATAGTTAGATACAGACTTAATAAGACCTTATTGTCAGGGTTGGTTAGGTCTAATGGTTGTTCGACTGTATTAACTGTTACACCAAGTCTATGAAGTTCTTTGATAACAGTCAAAGCATCGTATTGATTACGTGAAAATCTATCCCAACGGTTACATAAGATAATATCTACCTGACCTTTATTCTTTTTAACGTAGGTCATTAATTTATTCCATTCAGGTCTATCAAATGATTTACCTGAATAATCCTCTGTATAGATTCCAACAACAATATGTTTGTTTAACTCGCACCACTTGACCAACATATCTTCTTGATGTTGCAGACTAAATCCTCTGTCTGCTTGGTCATCTGTACTTACTCTTTTATAACAAATTACATTCATAAACTATAACATTATTGGGATGTGAAACTGAGTAAGGATTATGCTGCACATTGAAGTGTTGTATCCAAATCAGAATCTCTGCTAATGTGTAGAATATTGTTTGAATTTGCAGCATTTAATTCATACTTTTTATCAATTAATGATTGATATTCAATTGTAGCGAGTTGAATCAGCAGAGTTTTTACCTCTGCCAATTCAACTTCACCCAATTTTATACCATCTTGTTGCAGTAAGGAACGCAACTCTGAATTGGTAATCATCGTAATAAGATTATGCTGCAATTGAAAGATTATTTTGGTCGTCCAAATTATCTTTCTGTTGAAGAAACCACTCAAAGCGTTTACGAGCGAAATCAATAGAAATTGGGTCGACATCGTAACCTATAACTTTTCGTCCCATCTGTAAACCAATACCCACTGTACCTGAACCAACGAACCCATCCAATATGGTGTCACCGGGTTTTGAGTAAGCTTCAATCAATATTTCGTACAATTCTGTTGGACATGGTGCGTCATGTTTAAAATCAGGATCGATTTCTTTGAAAACCGAAGGATTGAAAACAGGTGTGGTAATCACATTGGTAATGCATGTCTCAGGACCAGCCATGTAATAACCCCCACTTGAAGTTTTCTTCGCTTTGTATCTTTTAACAGAACTCTGTCTGTATACTTCTTGGAAAAATGGTTCTGCACCCGGTTTGTATGCCACAATAATTCTTTCATAGGTATTTTGAAACCTATTAGGATGTGGTGTATATTTTTGGTTGGTCTTAACCCAAATAATTACATCCAAAATCTTAAAACCAATTTCTTGTAAAACTAACTCTGCACGTGAGCATACACATTGGTAACCCTCTTTGTATGATTCCCCAATCATTGTTGCTGCTAAACCACCCTTTTTTAGTACTCTAAACTTTTCTTGATTAAAAGCTTTAAAGTTTTGTAAATACTCCTCCACCGAGTCTTCCTGACCATGTAGCATCTCATCTTGGTTTCTATAAGTCCTCTGACCCAAAGCATAAGGGTGAGAATCTATTGAAAGGTCAATACTATCATCATCTATATTATCCATAAACAAACTTGATTTGTTGAAAAGTTTGTATGATGGTTCGAGATCGTTTATAATGGAATGAACCATTCGTAAAGGATTTCTGCTTATAAATTTAGCCTCTTTCTTTTCTTTATTTTTTAGCAGTTGGTAGGCTTTGTCAATTGAAATTTTACCATCATTCAATAAATTCAATGTTCCAGTTTCTGACTTATTGTCCTTGTAGTCAGATTTAAAAACTTCCATCAACTTTCTTAGTGTTGATCCTGATATTTCAATGCCAATCAATGCACAAACAAGTTCATATCTTTTATTTCCAACCCTTTCAAATTCCTCATCAGTTATCAAGTTTTCCAAACCTTGTTTTTTTCTTTTTTTACCCTGACAACTTCCTATAAACTCCAAGGCATATTCTGCTTCCTTACATATTTCAATGATACTCTTCTTAGTTCTCTGATTGAGAATCATTCTCTTTTGAATAATATTTCCATCAGGTACATCGTCAACTATGATGTATTTCAACATTGGAATATTCAATGCCTTGCAAACTAAAAAACGTGCATACCCATCAAGGATAACTAGTTTTCCATCTAATTCTGTAGCAGCAACTGGCATCTGTTGACCATGTCTACTCATTGTGTAACTAATAAATTCCAAGTTCTTAGGTTGGTACGTATTAAGAACTTCTTGTGGGATGTTAAAAACCTCTAGTGGTGCAGTTAATATTTCTGCCATAAAAAATAATTTTAAATTTTAAATAATACCCTGTTAAATAATCAGAAACCCTTGGGCATAGGTATTCCTGTCCGATAATAAACTCAGTTTAAGTCGGTGGTCATTTGTGACATAGGTATGTCACCTCAAGGTCTTAAGACCTCAAGTAATTCTGTTAAAAAGAATAATATGTGATGCTGCTAACTTGGTGCTCGGATATTGATACCATTGGCTTGTTTATAAACCAATTTTTCACTTGAACTTATTCTCATATTATATTTTTAATTTTTTAATAAATTATACTATGTCATATTCAATATTGGACATTGTTTTTGAGCATAACTTTCCCAATAAAAATTAACTTATTTATTAATTTAATTTTTTATTAACCACGTCCAAAATATTATTGGACATAGTTTTCGGACAAAAAAATCACAATGTTCCTTCACGCATTCTTCTTGCTATTGTTTGTCGCATTTTAACTTGAGCTTCTTTCTTTGCCCTATCCATACCATTTACATCCTCATACAAAGAAGCCTTACCAAGATGAATTTTTATTTCCTTTGTCCTGCCTCCAATTTGCGGCCATCTTGTTTTTGCTGTCAAATATTCAATATCTGTTTTGACATCTTTTGATTTGGCAATGTAAACAATTGGACTTTCTAAAATCAGCAATTGAGCAAATTTTAGGGTTTTGTCTTCCAACTCTTGCAGTACATCTTTATTTTCAATAAGAAAATCCAGTACTTCTTTTCTTAACTCCATTGTATACGAGGATAATCTGACCTTATACTTCGGAGTATTATCTAACACACCCATATAAATGTCTAGCATATCCTGATAAGAAATAATATGTGCTAAAGCGTTTGTATTCATGATTAGGATGCAAATATATGGAGTCAATTTTACATGTCCAAATATTTTTTATACATAGTTTATTTTTTATTTAATCCCCTCCCTGCAGGGGGAGCAGGACATCCTAAAATTGACTTATTGTATCCTCCCATTCCTACCCCTAGATACTTAATAATAACTCCTATTCCGAGTCGCTTAAAAAATATTTTCCAGTTTTTTCTAGCAGTTGGACATCTCAGTTATGCTGCTATTCAACTTGGTGTAACAAATATCAAGCAGGTAGAATTATTGGATACTTCATTCAAAAAAAAAGTATGTCGTAAAATAAATCGGCATTGTAGCTTTTCATGAGACTTGACTTTATCCTATTATTTTATTATATTTGACATACTAGCAGCTACAATCAATACATTCAACATTTTTTCCCTTTAACTCAATACAACTACAATACTGATACATATATATGTATTCCAATTTTTTGTCGTAACAACTATATATACATATATATTCTGTTAGTAGCAGCCGTGCATTAGCAAAAATCCTGTTGATGATAGTTAGATACAGGTATTTAACTAATTGCAACAAAGCATTGATAAGGCTTTCAAAATGTTATGGAACTGTACCTTGTCGTAATATCTGTAATACAAATTCAATATTTAATTTTTGAAGTATTTATTACTAAAGGAAAATATGAAACCGAAAAAAACAGAAAAGAAAATTCAAGAAGCAACAACAAAAATTATTGAAACTAAAACTCCAAAGGAGATATTGAAGAAGTACTCTAAGTATAGTGGCAAATCTTATGTCAGCCACGAGGACTATGTAAAATACTACATGTGGGACTAATGCTTTACATTTTCATTTCTTTTGATTAAATTGAAAAAAAAGATTATGAAACAATTTAAAAACACAGAAGAAATAAAACCGGATAACATCCTGATTAAAGCAAGTTGGAATAACCAACTAGAATTTCTTACCCTAGAAGAAAGAGGAATAGTATTTACAAATATTTTCAACTATCATTTTGATAAGGAACTTGAAGAGATGAGTATTCCCACAAAAATGTTTTTCATGAATGCAGTTGAAGTATTTGACTATAACACAGAAAGGTATAAAAATAAAATTGAGCGTAACAGGGAAGTTGGAAAATTGGGAGGAAGACCTAAAAAACAAATGAATACCCAATTGGCAATTCCTGAAACCCAAAATAACCCAAAGGGTTTTATTCAAAACCCAGATAACCCTAAAGATAAAGATAAAGATAAAGATATAGATAAAGTTATAAATAGAGATATAGAAAAAGATAGAACTATAAGTAAAGAAATAGATAAAGATAAAATAACCGGATTCCAGAAACTAGTTACTATGAATATTGATTCTTTTAAAGAAGCAGAGGATATTCAGGTTATCAGATACATTAAAATACTAGTAGAAAAAATTGGAATGGACCAGTTTGTAAAACTGGTTTTAGGATCTAGTACTAGTGAATTAGAAAATTTAGTTGCTTCTTTAAATCTGGTTGAGTATGAACTAGCATTAAAAGATATAAGAAGCAATCATAATTTTTACTTACAGAAATTTACCGGAAATTAGGGATAATCTCAACACCCGAAGGGTATCTGAACGGAGTTCAACACCAACCCCATCCCCCCAAATTTCGCTCACCCCCCTTCCCCATTTTTGGATTGCAAAATGACTAAAGTTTCCAAATAATACATTTTTCAAGAGTACTAGGTATTTATTAATAAACAACCAACATGGAAGCAAAAAATAAAATAACAATTCTGATTACTGAAGAACAAATCAAGGAACTCATAAATAAAATTTACAATGGAAATAGCTAAAATTAAATATTAAATTAAAATGGGCAATATAGAAACAAACGAGAATTTGAATGAAGGTTTATTATGTTCTTTGATATTCAAAACGACATTCTCGATAACCACATTGATAAGAACAACAAGATATATATTTTCAAGATCTAATTAAAAGGTTACTCAAAAAATATGAAAGTGAACATGAGACAAGAATAGGTTTTGTTGGCAACATTGAAATGATGGTCAAGTGGCTATCTTTTTTAATGACCACCGCTCAAATATAGAAAGATGACTTTTTGATTCAAAGGACTTAAGCAAGAGATCCTGAGATCAAATATTTGGTTTGCATTATTTTTTATTTAATCATTATTGGTTAATTATTCTTGCAGACCAAATATTGAAGGATCTTAAGCATCAACTCATCAAGATGATTTCCAGCAATATCATTCTGAATTAGATGACTGCATACCAACATTCGGTATTATGAAGACTCAGATCCTGAATTCATTCTCCCAAAACTATTTTATCAATCTGTCTTTGAAATAAAAGTGGAAATTAAATATTTAATTTTTTACATCCTACTTAGTCCAAAATAAAACAAAGTTTCCTCCCAACTTACACTTTGTTACAAAGTATAAGTTCAACATTTTACAAAACTCTTACTGGTAAAGGGTTTCAGAAAACTGATGTTTTTTACCCTATAGTTAACTTAGACTTAGCATTAAATATTAGGCAAGTATGAGTTGCAGCCGTACGTTAGCACAAATAAATTTATATGAGTTTAAAAGGTCAACGTACAACAACTACTTCAATGGACTGGGATGATTTCAAAAGTCTAATCTCCAAACTTGAAAGAGATAAA
>CANGOT010000052.1 GCA_947455425.1 Chitinophagaceae bacterium
CGAAGCATATATTGGTTATGGAATGTTCAATGCAGGTAATCAGTTGAAATTTTTATTTAATGTTTTAGAAAAGAGACAGCTAATGTTAAACGAACAAAGCATTACACCCGATGGTCAAATTATTAGAAGTTCAACTTTAAGAGGTCTAGATAAAGGATTTGATTTTATGCCGCGTAATGCTAAACAAGTTGGTGCCAAACAAATAATTGTTCCTTGTATGTTGCGTAGTTCCCTTTGTTTTGCTAAAATTGATTATTAAACGTGATAAGTATTTTTAGAGATAAATCTATAGTTGCCATTTTGGGTTTGGTAATAGTTTGTGTGCTGGTGCATTTCCATATTTTTATGGAACCTGTTCATATTAATTCCAATGCCAATAGTGGTGTTTTATCTTGGGTCTTTCAGATATTTTTTAGTAAACTACACCCCGTTTTTATAACCATCATTTACATACTGATACTGTTTGTTCAAGCAATAAGATTAAATCTTATTTTAAACAACAGTAAAATGTTTAGTAAAAATGGGTTTACAACAGCTCTTGCTTTTATAATTTTATCTGGATTATTTACAAATGCTTTTACTTTAAGTCCTGCATTGATTGCGAACAGTTTGGTAATTTGGTTGTTTAATAATGCTATTAAACTTTATAATAACCCATCTGCAAAATCACTAATTTTTAATATCGCTTTTTTAGCCAGTACCAGTGTGATTCTATATCAACCAACAGTCTTCATTGCTGTTAGTTTATTATTTGCACTAGCTATTTTGCGGCCATTCAAAATCACAGAATGGATTATTTTTATAGTAGGATTGGTTGCTCCTATTTATTTACTTATTTCTGGTATGTATTTATTCAACACACTACCACTTCTTAATAAATTCATTCCACAAATTCACTTCAAATTTCTTATTATAAAAGATACCTGGTATTGGATTAATTTTTCAACCATTAGCCTTTTGGTTATTGCTGGATTATTTACGTGGTATCCCAATAGCAATAGAATGGTGATTCAGACACGTAAAAGCTGGGTAGTTATGCTCATACTTTTTACACTATCGCTTATGGGTATATTGTTATTTAATTCAACTAAATACTTGCCCGAGATATTGAGCATTATTCCAATGGCTGCTTTTATTTCAAACTTTTTTTTATACTCGCGAAGAACAATTCTTGTTTCGCTATTTTTCATATTAGCCATAGTTATTATAGTATGTAACAATTTACAACTATTGAAAATGATGTAAGCGTTGTTATCTGCATTTACTCAACCCATCACTTGCAGAAACATCACCAGGGCGATTATAAAGAGCCTGTGTAAATAAAATTTTAGCATCTGCATTTCTACCAAGATTCAATAATGTCCAGCCATACATATGGTTTGCATCATAATCAAATGGATTCATATTAACAACCAGTTCAAAATACTTTGCAGCAGTTTCATATTTTTTAACATTATAATATGAAACACCCACCCAATAATTAGCAATGCTGTTATAAGGATCTATCTTTAAAATCTCTTCATACTTCTCATACGCTTTTACATATTGCTTTGCCTCATTAGCTGGTTTTATATAACCAAAACGAGCTTCGGTGCTGAACTTTTTAAGGTTTATAGCTTTTTGATAATAGTCCATAGATTGTGTATATTGCTTAGATATATAGTGCAACCAACCCATTCTTAAATTGAGTTCGTAGCTATCCGCTTTATACACTTTTTGCAGGTCGGCAATTGCATTAGTATAATCTGCTTTATACTCACTTACATAACTTGCTTTAAACGCTTTTTGAATATCTTCTGTTGATTGTGCTGTGGCACTTGATACTCCTAGAATGATTGCTGATACAGCAATGACTGATTTTTTTAAAATTTCCATTGTAAACCTCCTGTTGTTGAATGTTGATAAAAATTGTTATTGGTTGTACTGTATTTTAGTTTTTGTTCAAAATTATAGTTAAGTGTTAGGAGTAAATGTTTGCTTAATAAAGCATAGATGCTGCCCCCTGCCTTAAATTGCTTTTTATCGATATCATTGTAAACATATAACCCATCATTGTCAATAAGATTATCATACTCTCCAATCGTTACATTTCCTTCCAGCCAGATGTTTTTTGCAGCTTTAAATCCTGCTACTTGAGTAAAAATAAAACTGTTGTTATAAGAGGCTTTACTGATAGTATAAAAACTTGTATTGCCTAATGGATATAAAGCTAAAGAAGCATCGTATTGTGTATAATTTTTATTTGTAATTGTTGCATTCGTTGCCATTGCTTTAATATGAAAATAAGGTGCTGTATACTTTATTCCACCAAAAGCTACATCGTTTCTATAAATTAGATTATTAAAGGGCGTGTATAAATAATGGTATCCTCCAAACAAATTAATCTTTCCTGTTAAAGCCAAGTTTAGTTTGCCATAATATTCTTTTTGTTGAATATTGATATTGGTTCTGTTAGTTACAGTCGTTGGCATAAGAGTCTCACTAATAATTTGATTATACATAGCCCCACTTTGTTGTAGTGCAATCCTGTAACCCAATTGTGTATTGAATCCTAAGCGATAATATTGTGCATCGTTTCTAAACGAGCTTGTTGTTGATTTGTAACTAAATTCTGTTTCAACTGATTCTAATTTTTTTTTCTTCACACCCAAATTCTTTTGTGCAACTTTACTCATTTGTGTCACATAATATCTGGCTTCATTAATATTATTTAAATACAAATTATTCAAATAAACATAGTACAATGCTGTTTCATTTGTTGGCTCAGCATTATATACTTTTTTATACTGAATTAAACTTTGTGAATAGTTTCCAAGCATAAATGCTGCATATCCAATTCTCATTCTTAACAACGGAAAGTCAATGCCAGAGCCAATTTTGTCTTTTCCATAAGCTATCAACTCTTTCCATTGTGCTGCATTATACAACGACAGTGAATGAATATCAACATCAACAGTTGACTCTTTTACCTGTGCATAGCTTTGTAAAAAAAACAAACTACATATGATCAGCTTTAATAATCTTTTGGTGTACATATTGCTTTAATTTGTTTTTTATGATGCGTAAATGAAAAGGATGTAATGCTGTTATCTTCAACAATTATATCAGACTCATTTATGATTTTTTAAAACGATAAAAATTGTAGCACTTGTTTCGTGCTGATACTAACAGATGGGTTTAAAAAGTCGTTTGAAACTACCTTGTTAAGTGATTCAAAATGTAATCTGCTGAATATATAAAAGGGTGCTATAAAATCCTGCAACCATTTTGATAATGTATTCTTGCTTAACTGTAACGGAAACTTATCTAACGCTGCAACAGCAGGCTCTGTAGCCAAATAAATTTTATAGCAAGCTATATAAAAATGGTATAGCAAACTATACTTATCACCATCAAACGATGTAAAGTAAAAAACGGTTTCATTGCGTTTGAAATATGCGAATGACTTTGTTGTATGACAATAAAAATAAGAGTTATTATAAGCATCTGTAAAAACTTCCCACTTGTTTTCTTCCATTCCTTCGGCATTAACGGTAAGATTAAATCCTGGCAAGAACTCAAATGCTTGTTTTAAAGTTGGGTTATGATTTATGTTGTTTACAATAGCTGTTTCTTGGGGAATCGAAAACTCCTGTACAATTTCTTTTCCATTATTTTCCGAAACAAAATAGGATAGCGGATAAATAAAAGTTTTACTGCCAATATATGGTGTTGTTTGTACCTGAAAGTGCAAATGTGGTTCAGGAGAACGTCCACTGTTTCCACAAGCAGCAATCACATCTCCTTGTTTAACAAAGTCACCCACTTTAACTTTAAAAGAGTGCTTTTTTAAGTGACTCATTTTAGTATAAAGGCCTTCTGCATGCTTTATTACAATGGTATTTCCCCAGTTTTTTTGCTGATTAATTTTGCCAATAGCATTATCATCAATATAATCATCAATCTGTTGAACAAAACCATCTGCAGGTGCTAATACCGGTTTATTGTAACAATAAAAATCTTCAACATGTAAAGCATAGTTTTTATATGTTTTCAACTCCTGATCTACAATAATAAAATCAAGTGCTTTGCTCCAATCGCCTTTATGTGTAATATTTCCATCATATCCTTGCGATACCATCCACTTGCCAATAAAGGGAAGTTGCAAACGAATATGATTGATATTTTGTAAACGCTCTTTGTTGTTTAAATAGTTATACAAATTCTTTTCCGGAGAATATAATTGCAATGGTGTAGCTACAACCCGACCCTTTTGTATTTTTAAAGAAAAGAAGTAAAGAAAGGATAAAAGCACTATACAGAATGGCATTGAAAACACCGGCAAACCCCATTGGCCAGTGATTCTACCAAGAGCCATTACTATGATAAAAGTAATGGGAACACTTACTACAGCCCATATGTAGGAATGCAACGATGGAATAATAAAAAAACCACCAATGGCAACACTTATCAAGATAAAATTTCCGCCAATTAAATAATAGTTCATCCCTTCTGGATGAGCCATTACAATATTGTTGAATGTGTATGCTGTTAAAAATCCAATGATGATTAAGGAGAAGATAATGCGACTGTGTATTAATACACCAAGAGCTATTATCATTCCAGCTAACACATTATTCTGAAAATATAAAGAGCTTAATGCTTTGAAAAATGTTGATAACAACGCAGGCATTTCTAATCTGTCGAAATACATAATAAGCTTCACCAAATAACTACTGCCAATAGCATACGCATCATTCATCCAATATATATTTCTGTAGGTAAAGTCTATTGCTTCAAACACATTAGTAACAAGCAATACCAACAAGAAACATAATACAAATGGAATAGTTAAAAAAGGCAAACCATACTTACCAAGAATATTTTGAAACACCACAGAGAGTATTACCGAAAAAATGATAATGAATGTTAGCAAGATCCAAAACGCAATGCTAAAATTATAAATCGCACCCATACCAATGCCTATGATTAAAGCATTGTAGCTATAGTTTCCCTTTTGAATGAATGCCTTATTCAACCCAGTAAAATGCGATACACTTATTGCAATTACTGTTGCTACCAACCCAGCAATACCAGCATAAGGATTAAAGAAAGAAACCAGTAACAAAAGCACTGCAAACAAATTATTGTTCGAGAAAAACAAAACAGCATAACTGTTTAGCAGTGCTTTTATAAATGGCGATATGTTAGTTGCAAGCGTTTTGATAACAAACTATTTTTTTTGCAAATGTTCAGGAATTACTTCCAATTGTTCTAAATAATCCAATGTTTCAGCCTGACGAATAATATGGGTTTCATTGTTCGTATCAATTAAAACGATGTTTGGACGCATTGCAATAAACTGCATCCATTGTGTCATATTATAAGCTCCCACTTTATGCACAACAACGTGATCTCCTCTGTTTAATAATGGCAAATTCACAGACTCTCTCACAATATCAATATTCATACACAAAGGGCCATACAAAACTGTGTCTTCATTAAACTGACTCACTTCTTGTGCCGGACTAATTTTATGATCGTACCAGAAAGAGGTAAACATAATATTCACACCAAAATCCATTATGGTTGCTTTGCGTCCATCACTCAGTTTTTTATTTGCCAAAACAGAACCCAATAAATAACCAGCATCATCAATCAACACACGGCCACTCTCTAAAATCAATAATGGAAGGTCTTCTGTTTTAAAACCATAATTTAAAATAGTGGTTGTAATCACTTCAGCAAATTCATCAACCGAAGGTGTTGGAACATTACCATAACTTCCTTTTAAGGTATTGGCACTTGGAAATCCTCCACCCAAATCAATATATTTGATAGTAGTATGCAACTGGCTTTTGCTGTTCATTGCCAAATCACAAAGTTTAGAAGCAGCAACCCCATAAGCAGCAGTACTTAGCATATACGTTCCAATATGAGAATGCAAACCAACCAATTGAAGTTTGCCCGATTCAACAATTTTATTCAATGCCTGCCAAGCTTGTCCATTCTCATAATTAAATCCAAATCTGTCCCACATAGGATAGATGCCTGTATCCATATTTACACGAATAGCAACACGAGCTTTTTTATCAAGCTGTGCACATAAATCAATCAGCAAATACAGCTCTTCAAAATGATCTATATGAATTAATGAATCATTTTCGATGGCTAGTTTAATTTCTTCAGCGTGTTTATCAGGACCATTGAAAATGATATTGCTGCCCGGCACGCCATTGCTCAAGGCTTTTCTATATTCAAAGCCACTCACTACTTCGCCCCAACTTCCTTCCTGATGAAATACCCTGCAAACAGCATTGTTGTAATGCGTTTTGTAGCTCCAGGCAAACTGCACTTTTGGATATCTTGTGCTGAATGCCCTTACCGCTGATTTATAGTTCTGACGCATCTTTTGTTCGCTCAAAACAAAAACCGGACTGCCATATTTTTGAATGATAGATTTAACAGATACACCATCAATATGTGTAACAGGAGTGCATTCACTTTGTGCTCCAAATTTGTTCATCATTCCCGCATTTAGCTTTTTAATGAGGGGTCTTTCGTATTTTAATTTTGACATATAAATTCGTTTAAAGTTTGTGGTTTATCGTTTGATAAAATTGGAATTTCTTTATAAAGAACCAAAGGCTGTGAACTGTTGAAACTTAGAAACATCCACTACCATATCCCAACTATATCTGATGAAAATCTTACCAACACTGTATTCCGTCATTGGGGCTACATTTTCTCCCAATGCCATTTTAACTAATGAAGCAGGTTGATTTTGACCAGCACCAGCAGATAAATAAATCCACGCAGGAAATCTTGGATTAATTTCCATGATGTATAATTCATCTTTGGCTGTTTTCATAATTTCAACTTCAAAACCTCCACGCCATTTTGTTGCAGCAACAAAATCTTTCGCCAGCTTTATCATATTTTCATCCTCTAATGTAATACCAGCCCAGGCTTTTCCTTTATCGGTGATATACAGTTTTTTCATTGGAATGATGCTGGTTGCATTACCTTCTCCATCGCCTAAAGCAGCAATGTTTACTTCGGTTCCATTAATAAACTGTTGCACAATAATTGGTAAGCCCCATTTAGCACTAATTTTATAAAATGCTTTTTGTGCCTGCTCTAAGGTATAAGCCACAACAGCTTCATAATACTTTCCTTTCACCACCAAAGGGTATCCAAACTCTTCTCCAATTAAATACAAATCGTTTACAGAATAAATAACCCTGTCTTTAGGCACAAGTAAATTATGTTTTTGTCCAAATGCATATAAATTAAGTTTGTCTCTTGCATCAAACATTTCAAAACTTGGTAAAAAAGAATGAATGCCCAACGCTTTTAAACGAGGTGCAATGGTGATGAAATTATATAACTCTGCATCAAAGTTTGGAATGATTACATCAATACTTTCTTTATCGTGAATGTATTTGATGGCATTATATAAAACATCTGCACCTGCAGCAGGATAAGAAATCTGATAGGTTTTGTCACATATTCCATCCATATAAATTCCTGGTTCAAGGCTTTCATAAGCCAGGCCAATAATTCTTACAGGTTGTGTTATACCTTCTCTGATAGCTCTGATAACAGCTATTCCGGGCCCCGGACTATCAATAGCATTCAACCCTGTAACAGCTATTGTTATTGGTTTTGTTGTGTTGCTCATAGCTGTTGATTTAATTATTTAATAAATTGTTTTCTTTCAAAATACCAACAAAGTCATCCACATCTTTCTCAATGGTCATTTTATCTACTTCATATTTATCAAGCAGCGTTTTTTTGATTTCGTTTAATGAACTGCCGTCTTTCATTAGTTGAATAATATCTGCAGCTACGGGATTGCTGCTGTAAGAATCTCCAGTTGCTGGATTGAATACAAATCCAAACTCGTTGGTGGCTATATTTTTCTTAATCATAGTTGTGTATGTTAATGGTTATATAATAATTTTAATTGAGGTAGTATGCAGAAATTACATACTAAAGTTTGCGAGTTAGCTATAAAAAATTGGCAATAGGCTTAATACAGTTTTTGTTTTACCCAAACAAAATCATCGTATAAAAATTCGTTTTTCAATATTCCTTTTCTCCTAACTGATTCTAGATAGTATCCGTTTTTTTCCAACACTCTCATACTAGCTTTATTGTAGTCGAACACTTCTGCAACAATTCTATTGATAGCAAAAGTTTCAAAAACATATTGTGTCATTAATCCCACGGCAATCGTAGCAATGCCTTGTCCCCAAAAGGGTTCAGCAATCCAGTAGCCCAATTCAACATTCATAATGTACACATCATCCAGCAATGTAATGCCTATACCACCAACAATTTCATCTTCATTTAAAATAGCAAAATTCAATGTTGGAAAAATTTCTATTTGCGTGTTTATAAATTTTTCAGCATCAACTGCTGTATAAGGATGTGGTATATAATTACGCAAGTTATTCCAGATGTTTACATTGTTGTAATACTCTGTTAAAGTAGCCACATCATCAATTGTCCAAGGTCTCAGCGTTATATACATATCAGTTGTTTTGTAAAACTATCTCATGGCTGTAATTTATTGAAAGCTTAATTATCTATTTCTAAGAATAAGACGAAGAACTTTTAAAACCCCTTTGCTTTACTAAAAAAATTTTTATCCTTTCCATTTCTCTAATCTCTCAACAGCTTCATGAAGTGTTTCTTCTTTTTTAGTAAAACAGAATCGTAGTACCTTATTATCAGTTTTGTTTTTATAGAACGAAGAAACTGGAATTGTTGCGATGCCATAATCTTTTGTTAAACGAACAGCCAAATCAAAGTCACTATCATTACTCAAATGTCCGTAACTATAACACTCAAAATAACTACCATAAGAAGGTATTAATTTGAATGGTGTTGTATGCATTAAGTTTCTAAAATAATCTCGTTTTGCTTGTATTTCGTTAGCAAGATGTAAGTAAGCATTTTCATTTTGCAAATATGCTGCAAGTGCCACCTGCATTGGGCTGTTGCAGCTAAAGCAATTAAATTGATGCACTTTTCTAAACTCATTCGATAATGCTTTAGGGGCTATACAATAACCTAATTTCCAACCAGTGCAATGGTAAGTTTTACCAAAAGAAAAGCATACAAAACTTCGTTCAAAAAGTTCAGGATACCGCAACAAACTCAAGTGTTGTTTATTATCAAAAATTAAATGTTCATATACTTCATCACTTAAAATAAAAATATCGTGTTGACTTACTATTTCTTTTAGTTGAATAATATCATCCTCGCTAAGCACCATTCCTGTTGGATTGTGAGGACTATTTATCATAATCATTTTTGTTCTGCTGGTAATTTTTGCTTTCACTTCATCCCAGGGAATTGTATAAGAAGGAAATTCTAAAGAAATTAAAACAGGGGTTGCTCCATTAATAACAATGTTTGGGATATAACTATCGTAAGCGGGTTCAAAAACAATTACTTCATCGCCTTTATTCAGCACAGCAGTTAATGCAGTATAAATTGCATAGGTTCCACCTGGTGTTATCGTAATTTCATCATCTGCCTGAATACTATTGTTATATAATTTCAAGCATTTTTCTGCCAGCCTTTCTCTCAATAATGGTAATCCATTCATATGCACATATTGGTTGTTGCCTTGTTGCATTGCAGTATTTACAAGGTTTACAAGCTCATCATTCATCATAAAATCTGGAAAGCCCTGACCCAGATTTATAGCATGGTGTTGCAACGCCAAAGAGCTCATCACAGTAAAAATGGTTGTGCCAACATCGGGTAATTTTGATTGTATTTGCATCTAACGAAGATACAGTGAATGACTAAAAAATATTCTAGATAAATTAACTTTATAAACTATTAGCAAGCAATTTTGTAATCAATATAAATTTATGGAAATAGATATTCAACAACTGGCTCCTGCTCAAAGACAAGCCTGGTTACAACACGCTATAGCACCTAGACCCATTGCTTTAGCAAGCACTATTGATAAAGAAGGTAATGTTAATTTAAGCCCTTTTAGTTTCTTTAATTTATTCTCTTCCAACCCGCCTATTGTTATTTTTTCTCCCGCAAGAAGGGTGAGAGATAATAGCATTAAACATACTCTAGAAAACGTAATGGATGTTGCGGAAGTTGCTATTAACATTTGCGATTATGATATGGTACAGCAAGTAAGTTTATCGAGCTGCGAATATGGAAAAGGTGTTGATGAATTTGAAAAAGCAGGATTTACCAAACAAGCTTCAAGCCTAATAAAACCGCCACTTGTAAAGGAGGCTAAAATAAAGTTAGAGTGTAAGGTAATTGAAATAAAAAGTTTGGGCGAGAATAAAGGTGCTGGTCAACTTATCATTGCAGAAGTATTAATAATGCACGTTGATGATAGTATTTTAAATGATGATCAATCTAATATTGACCAAACAAAAATTAATTTAATTGCAAGACTTGGTGGTGATTGGTATTTGCAAACAACTGCTGCTAATTTATTTAAAGTTCCCAAGCCAAATACTTTGTTAGGAATTGGTGTTGATGCTTTACCTCAAAGCATCAGACAAAGCAATATCCTTTCTGGAAATGATTTAGGCTTACTTGCAAATGTTAATGAGATGCCAACTATTCACCCAGCATTTGATGATGAGAAATTAAGAAATATTGTTCAATACTTTTCTATTAATCCAGCAGAAATGGAAAAAGAAATTCATCTATACGCAAAAGAATTATTGATTAATAATGAAGTAGAAAAAGCCTGGCAAGTTTTATTAATGAATGAAGGTTAATAGAATTTTTTTCTATTGGTTTTATTCCAAAAATAAACTAATGCAAATCCAACAACCGCACCTCCCAAATGTGCAATATGTGCAACATTGTCACCAGCAGAGTTTCTCATAGCCATTGTTAATTCAAATGCAGCATATAGCAGTACAAACCATTTTGCTTTCAATGGTATAAAAAAGTAGATATACAGTTTTGTATTTGGAAATAAATATCCAAATGCTGCAAGACAACCAAATACAGCACCACTAGCACCTATGGTTGCTTCATTTAAATGATCCTGAAGAATTCTATAAGCCGTTTCTTTAGAATATGGTTGTCCAAAATATGAAGAGCTTGTAACATTTTTATCTATAAAATGTTTTACTGATTCAAAACTCTCTGCCACATTAAATTGGTTGATCAATTGTTGATTGCCAATATACAACGCTGTTAAATGAAATAAGGCTGCTCCAAAACCACAAACAAGGTAGAACATTAAAAATCTTTTAGAACCCCATAGTCCTTCTAAAATAGAACCAAACATCCACAAGGCGAACATATTAGCAAAAATGTGATCGAATCCTCCGTGCATAAACATATGCGTTACTAATTGCCATGGTTTAAACAATTCGCTTTGCCAGGTGTGCAATGCAAATACTGCATCCAGATTAATGCGACTGGTAACAGCTTCTGTGTTTTGAGCAAAAAAAACAAGAGCATTAATAATTAAAAGGTTTTTAATTACCGGGGGTAAAATTTGAAATCTTGTGGGTCTGAATTCTGTCATAATATTTCCGAATCTTAAATTTTACTATTCAGCTTTTTTGAGTTTTAATTGAACTACATTTTCTATATGGTGTGTATGTGGAAACATATCAACAGGCTGCACTTTTGTTACTGTATATTTTTCATCCAATAAACTTAAGTCCCTTGCCTGTGTTGCAGGATTGCAACTTACATACACAATAATAGGTGCTTCCATGTCTAATAATTTTTTTATCAACTTGTCGTGCATTCCCGCTCTTGGAGGATCGGTAATGACTACATCGGGTTTACCATGAAGTGTAAAAAAATCATCTGTGCAAATATCTATTACATCACCAACAAAAAATTCGGCATTTGATAGGTGGTTCATTGTTGCATTTTCTTTGGCATCATCAACCGCTTCTTTAATCAGCTCTACACCAATAATTTTTTTTGCTTTATTGCTCACAAAAATTCCAATGCTTCCTGTGCCTCCATA
>CANGOT010000053.1 GCA_947455425.1 Chitinophagaceae bacterium
AACCTTATTATTTTTATAAACGTCATAACCCCAACCTTGTGGTAGTGTATATGTTTTTACTTGCAGATCATTACTTGTTATAATAAATTTTTTATAAATAAAAAATATTATAGAAACCAACAACAGCAAGTAAATCCAATACTTCTTAATCGTTTGCATTATAAGCTTCGTCTGGTTTAAATTCATCTAAGTTGTCGTAGTAGTATGTAGAGTTTGTACCTAAACCAACAAAACCTCTTCCTTTAACAGAGAACCCAACAGCAGAATTTCTTGCACTTCTTTCAAAATTAGTTTTAGCAGTCCATAAATCAACCCCAGGTGTAAAATCATATTCCCAAACATTTACAGTGTTAGAACCATTTTGTCCGGTAGCTAAATAACCTTTTGAACCAATTACAAAACCAACAGCATTACTTCTCACGATTGAAGTATAAGCATCGTCAAAGGCATCGGTACTAATATTTGCTATATCTCTAAGTTTGATCCAAGAACCTGCACCACTGTTTCCAGCAGGATCGTACATAGCCATTTCAGAAGTCATAACGCCATTATTAGTTCCAGAAACTATATAAGCTTTGTTAGCATAAACTAATGCAACAGCACCTTGTCTTTTATCAGAAGTAGGCATACTTCCTTTTTGTGTCCAAACATCAGCATTGTTGTCATATTCCCATAAATCTTTTTGATGAGAACCAGTATATCCAGAACAGATATAGCCTTTTGCACCAATACCAAAACCAACAGCACCATATCTTGCACCACTACCCATAGCACCATTAGCAGGGTCTGGTAAGTTTGCTTTTTTAGCCCAAGTATTGGTTGTAGCTGTAAATTCCCAATTGTCTTGTAATTTATTTATACCATCGTAACCTGTTGCAACATAACCTTTGTTCCCAATCGCAAAACCAACACCGCCATTTCTAGGAGATGCTGTTACTGGCATAATCGCACGTTGACTCCATTGGTCGGCAACAGCATCATAAGCCCATAAATCACTATAGCGAATTGTTCCATCATAACCAGTGGCTACATAAGCAGTATCACCAATTACAAAACTCACAGCTCCCATTCTTCCATTACCATCGAATGCTGAGCGTTTTACCCAGTTACCAATAGTCGTGGTAGTGGTGGTGTTGTTTGTGCAAGCAGCTCCTATTAAAGTAATACTCGTTGCAACAACTACTAAATTTCTTAATTTCTTCATCTTTTTTTTAATTTACTTTTTTAGTTTAATATTTTATTCCTAAATAATTATAGGTTCAAAATATAAAGACCGCAAAAATAGCAGAGTGCTGCATACTAAATGTTAAAATTTTCATAAATTTTAAAAGGCTTACATATGCCAACTTCATCCTTGTATATTTGCCACCCATTAATAATTTTAGTGGTTTTACATAAATTAGTATATGAATAAAAAAATAGCCACCCCTTTTATTGGGTTGTTTTTATTGACCATGATGCTTTGGGCTCCTTCCTGCAAAAAAGCTGATATTAAGTTTGGACAAGATTTTTTAGATAATGACATTACACAAATTTTTAAAGTAGATTCTTTTGGTGTTGATGTATCAACTGTTTTTCTTGATTCTTTTATTACTTCTGGCAAAGGAACTGTTTTATTGGGGGGGTATAAAGATCCATTATTTGGTACAGTTACAACAAGCTCCTATTTTGATTTAGTTCCTCCCGCTTATGCAGATGTTTATGCAGGAACAACATTAGACTCAATTTGTTTAATACTAAACCCAAATAAAAGTTTTTATGGTGATACAACTTCCCTTGTAAATATTATTGTTGAAGAGTTGAAAGATTCTATCTCATTACCCGAAAATTACTATTACTACTACAATAATGCTTCATTTGCTGTAAAACCAACATCGGCTATTAATACTTCTACCGATATTACTGTTCGTCCAAGAACAGATAGTAAGATTAGTATTAAGCTACCCAATGCTTTTGGCAATACTTTATTAAATAAATTAAAGACTCCTACAGATATTGATTTAAAAACATCTGCTGCATTTTTAAGTTACTTTAAAGGAATTAAATTAAGCACTAATAGTAGTATATCAAATATGATTATTGGTTGTTCGGATGCAGTTACAATGCGAATGTATTATCAGGTAAACTTGAATTCACCGGTACCAACACATCAATCAGTAGATTTTACTTTAACAAACAAATCGCACCAGTTTAATAATATTTCTATTAACAGAACTACAGGTACCGCTGCTATTCAACTATTAGGGACTGGGAAAAGAGTGATACCTTCTACTGCGTCGAACAATACATCGTATACTCAGGCAGCTACTGGCAGTATGATTAAATTTACATTTCCTACAATAAGAAGTATTCCAATGTTGCCAAATTACGCAAAGTTATTAAAAGCAACTTTAATTGTAAAACCGTTACAAGGTAGTTATAGCTCGTCATTTCATTTACCACTTGCACTTCGTTTATCTACAACAGATGCAAATAATATGCTAGGCTATGATTTATCTGGGATAGGAGGTAATGGTTCTTACGCACCGCAATATGGGTCATTACAAGTAGATGGAGCATTAGGATTAAATACGCAGTATCAATACGATTTAACGCAATTTATACATGGTATACTGGAAAATCAGTTTATTACTCCTGGAGAGGGCTTGCTGTTGACACCTCCATCTCCGAATTTTGAAAACGATTTTGCAAGAGTTGCTATTGGTAATAAATTCAATAACGCTGGCAAAATTCAATTACTAATTTATTACGCTGCTGTTAAATAAAATTTATAATGAAGAAATTTAAAATAGTTTTTATTGTTTGTTTTTGTTTTGGAAAAGCCTTTTCACAAAATACCAGTTCACCATATTCTATTATTGGTTTAGGTGATATTGAAAGAAGTAGCTTTGATAGAACATCGGGCTTAGGTCATGCTGGCGTGGCTTTGTATGGAGATAAAAATATGTTCGTAGGTAATCCTGCGTCATTCTCATTTTTAGAAACACGTCCCTTTCAAAATCCATTTTATTTGGATTTGACCATACGCTATAAAAATATTAATTATTCTGGTAATGCTATAACAAGTACTACTGATAATCAAAGCAACGATTTACAATTCAAACGTCTTTCATTCGCCATTAAGCCCAGCCCTAAGTGGGGTTTGAGTTTTGGTTTGTTACCTTTTAGCACAGCCAATTATTCGTTTGTTGGTGTTAAAGGAATTCAAGGGGGTGATGTTTCTTTTAATGCTAATTATGATGGTTCAGGAAGCTCAAATTTGTTATACCTTTCTAATAGCTATTTGATTACAAAAAATCTAAGTCTCGGTATTCAATCATCAATTTTGTTTGGTCAATTCAGTGATAAAGAAACCATTCTTACAGATAGTATTTTAACCACCGAAAGAAATATTTTTTTAGTAAAGCCTCACTTTAAGGGAGGGCTTATCTACAAAGGAAATATTAATAAAAACTGGGCTGCTTCCATTGGGGCTACTGGGTCATTAAAAACAAGTCTAAATGCACAATATCAGTTAACAGTTAAAGATGGTACTACTACCTTAAAATCTATTGATGAAAGAAGAAGTAATTACACAGCTTTACCATTAATGGGAACTATTGGTTTTGCAGCAACCTATAAAAGCAAATATACTTTTGTGCTTGATTATAGTGGACAAAACTGGAGTAGCTTGAACTATAAAGGAACAAACTATGCCTTAGTGAATAGCGATAGAATTAGTGCAGGTTTCCAATTAACAAATTACGATACCATTCGAGATAAAAATGTTTCTATTTCTTATGAAAAAAACTTTTTACAAGCTGGCTTTTTCTATAGCAATTCTTACCTAAACATTTACGGTCAACAAATAAAAGAGTGGGGCGTTACTTTAGGTGCAGGCACACAATTAAAAAGAAGTGGTTTAGGTTTGCATGCTACTTTAGAAATTGGTAGTAGAGGTACAACTAATAATGGTTTAATAAAAGAGAGTATTACGCAATTTGGATTAAGCATTAGCTATAGAGATTTTTGGAGTACCAAGAAACTAAATAGACGCAGATACAACTAAAAATTAAATCCTTCGAGTTCTCTAAAATGACCGTTTAGTTTTATTTTGTCTTTTAGATTTTCTACACCTAAAACTACTTTTATAGTTTTGGCAAGATGTCTTCTTATATATTCTAATCGTTGACTTTCTTGTAGCAGTTCTAATAGCTCATATTCCTCTTTAACTGATAGTCCAACATGATGTGCAATATCGTAGCTGGTAAGCTCTTCATCTGGTTTTTTAAAGTCTTTTGTAAGGTTTAATAATTGGTGAAGTTGTCTTACATCCTTCAAAATCTTACTCATCATTTTAAGATTAATGTATTCAGCATTATCGGGATAATTAACTATGGCACCACTATAAAGTTTATTTGGTAGCGATTTGATAATTTCCAGCACTACAAATATTCTTGAACCCAGAGTGCTAATATCCATTTTGCCATCTTCATATACTGCTGCAATTTTATTAATGTTTACTAAAGTGCCGTAATCATTGATTTTATTGTCGGATGCATAAATAATTCCAAATGGTTTTGCCTCAGCAAAACATTCCGTAATCAGTTGTTTGTATCGAGGTTCAAAAATATGCAGGTTTAATTTTTCTCCTGGATACACTACAATGTTCAAGGGAAAAATGGGAATAAAATTGGTCATAAAACAAAAATTGAAGATGTAAAATTTTTTTGATATTTTTTCATTACTCCATTACTGGTCTTAACCATCTTTCCATTTCATCTTTGCTCATTCCTTTTCGTTTGGTGTAATCTTCAAATTGATCTTGTTGAATTTTACCTATACCAAAATACTGACTTTGTGGATGACTAAAATACCAGCCACACACACTACTTGCTGGATACATTGCTAAACTTTCTGTTAAAGTGATACCTGTGTTTTCTGTAGCACTTAGCAAGTCAAACAATTTGTATTTTTCTGTATGATCTGGGCAAGCAGGATAACCTGGTGCAGGGCGAATGCCTTGATATTTTTCGTGAATTAAATCTTCGTTGGTTAATGCTTCTTCTTTTACATACCCCCAATATTCTTTTCTTGTTTTTTCGTGTAGATATTCTGCAAAAGCCTCTGCTAGTCTATCTGCTAAGGCTTGTAGCATAATTTTGTTATAATCATCTAATGCAGTTTCAAAAGCTTTAATATGTGGCTCGATGCCGTGAATTGTTACAGCAAAAGCACCTAAGAAATCGTTTCTTGTTTCTTGTTTCTCGTTGGTTGTTTTTGTTTTAATAAAATCTGCTAAAGAAAGGTTGGGCTGCCCTGCTGCTTTTTGTATTTGTTGTCTTAAACTTTCTAGCTGAATAATTGATGAATTGTTGTTTACGAAAATCGTATCTTCTTGTGATGATGCTTCCCAAAAACCAACAACACCTTTTGGTGTTAACCAGTTTTCGGCAATAATTTTATCAAGCAAAGTATTCGCATCGTTATATAATTTGGTGGCTTCTTTACCAACGATTTCATCTGTTAAAATTGCTGGAAAATTGCCGTGCATTTCCCAGGCAATAAAAAATGGTTTCCAATCTATATAAGCTCTTAAATCTGCAACAGTAATATTATCTATCGTTTTTGTGCCAGTAAATGTTGGTGCAATAGGAGTGTAATTTTCCCAATCAATCTTCATTTTATTCTTTACCGCATCTTCATACTTCAAATAATTTTTTGAAGTTTTTTTATTATCAAAACTTTCTTTAAGTTTTCTGTATTCTTCTTTAACATCGATTAAAAAACTCTCTTTAGCGTCGGGGTTTAAAAGATTGCCTGCAACAGTTACACTTCTACTTGCATCTAAAACGTGTACAACACCATTATCATATTCGGGTGCAATTTTTACAGCAGTATGCATACGGCTTGTTGTAGCACCACCAATCAATAAAGGTTGTGTCATTCCTCTACGCTTCATCTCCTTAGAAATATGTACCATTTCATCGAGACTTGGTGTGATTAGCCCACTCAAACCAATAATAGCGGCACTGCATTTTACAGCTTCTTCTAATATTTTATCAGTGGCAACCATTACACCTAAATCAACAATATTATAACCATTACAACCCAGCACAACGCCCACAATATTTTTACCAATATCGTGTACATCGCCTTTTACTGTAGCCAGCAAAATGGTTGCTGCACCTGCACTTTCTTCATTAACAGTTCCCGCTGCTATGTGTGCTTGCTTTCTATCTTCTTTTTCTTGTTCAATATATGGGGTAAGAATAGCAACAGATTTTTTCATCACTCTAGCACTCTTTACTACCTGTGGTAAAAACATTTTGCCTGCACCAAATAAATCTCCCACAATATCCATTCCTGCCATCAATGGTCCTTCAATAACATCTAATGGGCGAGGGTATTTTAAACGAGCTTCTTCTGTATCTGCATCAATAAATTCTGTAATACCATTTACTAAAGCGTGAGCCAATCTTTTTTCAACAGATTCACTACGCCAAGCAGCATCTACTTTTTCTTCTTTGTCTTTAGCCTTAACGGTTGTAGCAAATTCAATAAGCTTTTCTGTGGCTTCGTTATTATCGTTATTTCTGTTGAGAATAACGTCTTCACAAAGTTGTTTTAAGTTGGGTTCTATTTGGTCATACACAATCATTTGCCCAGCATTCACAATGCCCATATCCATACCCGCTTTAATGGCGTGATATAGAAACACAGAGTGCATCGCTTCTCGCACTGGTTCATTACCTCTGAAAGAAAAACTAAGATTGCTAACACCACCACTAATTTTTACTAAAGGATATTTTTGTTTGATGATCCGAGTGGCTTCAATAAAATCAACACCATAATTATTATGTTCTTCGAGTCCGGTTGCTATGGCGAAAATATTTAAGTCGAAGATGATATCTTGAGGGTTAAAACCCACTTCTTCTACTAATATTTTATATGCACGTTCTGATATTTCAACTTTACGTTGCATAGTATCAGCTTGTCCTTGCTCATCAAATGCCATTACAATAACTGCAGCCCCAAATGCCAAACAAATTTCTGCTTGTTCGCGAAACTTATCTTCACCCTCCTTCATTGAAATACTGTTCACAATACATTTACCTTGCACACATTTCAAACCTGCTTCAATGATCTCAAATTTACTGCTATCAATCATTATAGGAATTTTAGCAATATCTGGTTCGCTTTGAATGAGGTTGAGAAAAGTAGTCATAGCTTGCTTACCATCCAATAAAGCATCATCCATATTTACATCAATTACTTGTGCACCATTTTCTACTTGTTGTCTTGCAACACTTAGTGCTTCTTCGTATTGATTGTTTAAAATAAGTTTTGCAAATTTCTTGCTGCCAGTAACATTGGTTCGTTCACCCACATTTACAAAGTTTGTTTCTGGTCTTACAATAAGTGGTTCTAATCCACTTAATCTTAGAAAAGGTTTAATCGTTGCTTGCATAGCGGCAAAAATAGGTTTTGGATTTGATAGAACAGAGACGAAATGTAGTAATGAAACATTTATTTTGGGAAGATAGAATTTCGTCTTTGCTTTTATTAGTCATTAATAATTTAGGTTGAAGCAATATTTTTTTTGTTAATGCAATGATTTCTTTCGTTACTTAGTCATATTAAAACAGAATGGAAACACTGCAATTAGTTAAATCTTGTATTAAGAACAACAGGCAGGCACAACAAACTTTGTATAACCAGTATGCAAATAATATGTTGGGCTTGTGCTACAGGTATACAAAGAGTTTACACGATGCTGAAGATGTTTTGCAAGAGGGCTTTATTAAGGTGTTTAACAATTTGCATCAATTTAAAAGTGATGGTGAGTTAGGGGCCTGGATAAGAAGGATTATGGTAAATACTGCATTAACCTATTTAACCAGACATAATCGTTACAAGAATGAAATGAATATAAGTGATGTGGGCCTGCATCTTGTGGCAAATGAAGAAACAGAATTGAAAATTAATGTGAAGGATTTGGTTGAGCTAGTGAGGAAATTGCCTGCGGGTTATCAAACTGTTTTCAATCTGGTTGCAGTTGAAGGCTATAACCAAATGGAAATTGCAGAAATGATGCAAACAAACATCAATACCATTCGAAGCCAATATAGCAGAGCAAGAGCAATGCTGATTAAGATGATAGAACAAGAAAATAATAAAGCAAACAGCCAGTATGCAAAATAATTTTAACGATACCGTTGATCAACTAAAAAACTTTGATCTTCATCCATCTGAACAGGTTTGGAAAGAGATTGAAGTTCATTTAGATCAAAAAAAGAAACGAAGAATTGTTGGCTGGTGGTGGAGCGTGCCAGCTATTCTTTTAATTGCAATTGTTTTTGGTAGCTATTATATGAGTATTACAAAAGATAGTAATAAAGCCACTGCAGGTTTGCAAAAAAATTCACAGGCATTAGCAAATAAAATTTCAAATTCAAAAGAAAATACTTCATCGATTCAGAAGACCGCTTCATCGTTATCGAGGAATACCTCATCGTTGAAGAGGAATGTTTCGTCGTTGTCGAATAATGCTTCGTCGTTGTCGAGGAATGAATCATCTTTGTCAAGGAATGCATCGTCGTTGTCGAAGAACACCTCATCGTTGTCGACGAATGTTTCGTCTTTGTCGACGAACACCTCATCGTTGACGAGGAATATTGCATCGTTGTCGACGAACACCTCATCGTTGACGAGGAATATTGCATCGTTGTCGACGAACACCTCATCGTTGACGAGGAATATTGCATCGTTGTCGAGGAATGAATCATCGTTGCCGAGTAGTGCATCATCGTTGTCGAGAAATACACCATCGTTGCCGAGTAGTGCTTCATCGTTTTCGAAGAATACAGCATCGTTGCCAAGTAGTGCTTCTTCTTTACAAAACAACACTTCAGGGTTAGATGACAAGGCTTCTACTTTAGTTGAAAACGCTTCAACAGTAAGTAATCACATCTCCACATTGCAAAATAAGACTACCGACACGGTGAAACCTATTGATACCACTTTAAAAAGTAAAAACCTGATTGCTACATCAGTGAAAAATAGAAAACTGTCCTGGAGTTTAGCTATTGGTGGTGGGGCAAATTATGTTTCTAGAAATAATATCTGGGGCCAATCAAAAGATGAATCTCTTTATAGTAGTGCACTTACATCAATGCCGGGAACTAATTTATCAAATACTAATTCACCCAATTTGAGTTTGCCAAAAAACGGGTATCATTTTTCTCTGGGAATAAACGTTGATTATAAATTGTCAAAAAAATGGACATTGCAAAGTGGTTTGAAATACCAGTATTTAGAAAATAAACTGGGGCTGCAAGAAGATTCTGTTGCAACTTTTCCGCCCAACTATTATATAAGCAATAAAAATACTTATACAAGTTATAGCAACCAGATTCAAATTCCTTTAAATATTTTCTTTTGCATAAATCCAAAAAATAAAAATAAAATCAGCTTTCAGGCAGGTGCAGAAGTTTCTTGGGTTTTTAAAGATAATTGGCTGAATGAAATTGATGATATAAACAGATATCAGTCGCTTGTAGAACAAAACAAAAGAATTTTATTCGCTCTGGAAACTGGTGCTTCTATCAATTTTAATGATAAGTTTTCACTGGGTTTAATTGCAAGAAAGTACTTAACTCCATCTCAAAAATCATTTTCAAAATATTACTGGCAACAAATCGATTTTCAGTTAAATATTCCATTTAAATCATTTAAAAAATAACATATGAAAAAGTTTATCAACCTTAGTATCGTTTTAGTAACAATTATTTTTTGTTTTGGGTCTTGTTTAAAGGATGTAGGTAAGAAGCATTGTCAAATATATACCCCCATCATAGAAACCACCAGCAGCCTTAGGGCTAAGGTTAAAAGTGTTAGCCCAATGGATGTTGCCAATGCAGGAAAACTGTTTGTACTTGGTAATATTGTTTTCTTAAATGAAAAAGAAAAAGGGATTCATGTTATAGACAATAGCAACCCTGGAAGCCCTGTTAATAAAGCATTCATCGCTATACCAGGCAATACAGACTTATGGGTAAATAATAATGTTTTGTATGCAAATTGTTACACCGATTTCTTAGCTATTGACATAGCAGATATTAATAATATTGTTATCACAAAAGTCATAGAAGATATTTTTAATGACCTTCGGTTTATCAATGGATATTCTATTGCACAAGGTAGTGTTGTTACTGGTTGGAATGTTAAAGACACTTCAATGGAAATTGAAATTTCAGAAGGACAAGGTATTTGGAGTAATGGAAAGTATATCACTAATAACTGGGGTGGAGGAATCGTACTTTCAGGCGGACCAGCTACAACATCTAACCCCACTAGCTCACAAAGTTCTTCAACAGGTAAAGCCGGTAGTATGAGCCGTTTTGCAGGAGTTAACAATTATTTGTATGCTGTTTCAAATTCAACCTTAAATGCTATTGATATATCGGCATCAAAACAACCAGTTATCAGCAATAAATTGTCTATTGGATGGAATATTGAAACGATATATCCTTTAAAAGATAAATTATTTATTGGTTCTCAAAACGGAATGTCTATTTATAGCTTATCTGTACCAACTCAACCAACTTACATAAGCGGCTTTAGTCATGCCAGACTTTGTGATCCAGTAATTGCAGATGATAATTATGCCTATATAACATTACATGCAGGTACTTTTTGTGAAGGAACACAAAATGAATTAGACATTGTTAATATTTCTAATTTATCTAGTCCAACTCTTGTAAAACAGGTTAATTTAACAAAGCCTCAAGGACTCAGTAAGGATGGAAACATTTTATTTGTATGTGACGATAATGCAGGAATCAGAGTTTTTGATGCTACCAATCCCGAGAATCCGGTTTTATTAAAGACTATTCCTTTAGCATCGGCTTACGATGTTATCTGTGATAATGGAATTGCAATGGTTTCTGCTAAAGATGGATTGCATCAGTACAACTATTCTAACATAAACAATATTGTTAAATTGAGTAGCTTCTTATTTGCTCATTAATAATATTTAAATTGAATAATATGAAAAAAGTATTTAGTCTGATGTTCATATTAATGGCAATTAACTGCTATTCTCAACCAAAAAAAGTTAAACCAGTTTTTACAAGTATCAATAGCATTGGTTCTGTGTATGGAAATAGTCAGAATGTATTTGTTTTTCAAACGATCAATGGCATTTCTTATAAAAATTGGGATGTTGGAATTGGTGTTGCTTTTGATGGTTATGGCTCTCAGAGTACACCTTTATTTATAGATGTAAGACATTGCCTTGCAAAAAATAGTAATCTGTTTTTTTATGCCGATGCTGGTGTGAACATTCCCTGGCGAACTGCAAATTTTCCTGAAAAATATTCCTGGAACAATGAAGATGCATACAAGTTAAACACAACTTTTTATGGAGAGGCTGGACTGGGATTAAAAAAGCTGATTGCTAATAAATCTTTTTTTGAAGTAAGCTTGGGTTATAGTTATAAGCACTTTAGCTATGTAGAACAAAATGTATATAGTTGGGGTATTGGCGGGGTTAATGGCAAAACAGATTATGTCTATGATTTTTTTTATAAAAGGCTGGCATTAAGGTTTGGAATTCAATTCTAAATAATGCTACTATTAATTTCTGATATGGGTTTTACACTATTTCAAGAAAACAACTAACCCTATAATTATGATTCGAAATTCATTACACTTTTTATAGTTGGTCTTGCTATCTATTGTTTTTCATAGCTCAGGCAACTAATCTTGTGATTAACTCTTTTTGTCTTTTTACAACTTGTATTTTTAGGAGTAAATAAACAAACAGAAAATGTCAATTTAACTTTCTAATAATATTCGTAATAGTTTGTAATAGTAATTGGAGAACCGTTTGAAGTGTTAAAAGAGTTTTGAGTAGAACTTACTACTGTTCCATCAGTATCAAG
>CANGOT010000054.1 GCA_947455425.1 Chitinophagaceae bacterium
ACCAATTTGATTAGCAGGACTGCAAGCATCAAAAGTTGCATTGGTTTCTGCAACTACAACTCGCATTAAACTATAGTTACCTACCACTACATTATTAGGAATGGTAATATTTGTATTAAGTGAACCATTTGTTATACTACTCAAATAAACTAATTCACTAACATTTGCAAAACTTCCGTTGCCATTATAATCTATATATACCTTAACATTTTTATTGTTTGAAGTAGCATTGCAACTGCTTAAACTTAAGTTCAAAGAATATGTTTTGGAAGGCTCTAGTTTTACAGTTAAGTTGGTGTTGTTATCATAACTATTGCAGTTTGCAGAAGGGCTATTAATATTTGCAAAAGAAAAATTATCAATTCTTATATCACCATTGTTAATGGTATATGGTGTGCAATAACTCGTGCCACCAATACCACTTAGTATTAAAGAAAAAGCCTGGCTACCTCTTTGTAATGTTCCTTTATGGGTTATTTGAATGGTGTAAGTTTCTCCGGGAATAATGCTGTCTACTTCCACTCTTTCAACATTATCTCTAAAGTTATCGCCTTTTGTAGCAGCAGCACCAGGATTTGCAGGATCTAAAAACCAAGGCATATAGGTTGTTGAACCTTTAATAATTCTAATATCTAAATCGTGAATTAATTTAAGCGATGAATTGTTTAATAAATTAGTTGTTGTAACAGCACCCACAGGGTCTGTCCAAACAAGTGTTGCCATTAGTTTTCCATTGCCACTTGCAACAACATTTAATGAATAGGTTGCACCATTGTTTAATGTAGATTCTATGATGCTATTTGTTCCTGCATTGCCACTATTAATAATGTTTGCAGCTTTTTCTGCATTCAATAATCCCCAGCCAAATTGATAATCTGGTCCATCATTTACACCAGCTTCAGACGCTGTATGAATTGCCAAAGCCTTTAATGTAGCGGCTTTCATAAAAGCCCCACTATTTTTTTGACTATACAGTTCTTGTAGTAAATATAAGGAGCCAGTAACATTTGGGGTAGCCATAGACGTACCACTCATTAATTCATATCCAGTAGTGCTGGTATTAGAACAAGATAAAACATCAACGCCATCTGCAACTAAATCTGGCTTTATTCTGCCATCATCTGTTGGTCCCCAACTGCTAAAACTACTCATTTTAATATCTGCTGATTTAGTAGATCCGCTAGCAATTCCCTCAGCAGCACCAACAGTTATAACATTTTTTGCAACACCATAAGTTGGAATAATATCATAGCCATTGTTGAATGATAAGTCAATAGGTCTATTGCCTGCATCTATCATAACGCCATTAATATCATATCTTCTATAGGGGGTGCCAATGGGAGGGCCATTTTTATCTCTATTATTTCCAACAGATTTTACTATCAGGTAATAGGGTGCATTGTATGCAATAGAATCATACATCTGGGTTTCGTCGTTATAGATTCCAAACTTATAATCTGCAGTATCACCCCATTTGCCATTAAATTCCCAATCACCACTAAAAGTATAATTCCATCCCGCAATAGAGCCATATGAATGATTTGAAACCAGTAGATTATTTGCTGCTCCAAACATTTCTGAAATGTCGTTATTAAAATCATAGGCATTCAATTTTGCAGCACCATATGCCATTCCTTTTACAATTGGATTTACTCCACTGGCAATTAAAGTACCTGCAACATGTGTGGTATGATCTAAAGTACTTGAGCCATCTTTATTAATTATCCTACTCCCAAATTCAATATGATTTGTCATAGGGCAACCACCATCCCAAATAGCAATTTTACCATTCATATTAGCCGATGATCCAGAAAGATTAAAACCTGTTGAACCACCCTGCCACAATTGATTGGTATGTGTTGTAGTAGCAGCAATAATATTATTATTGGTTGTTGTATATACTGGTAAGCCGTAAGCATCAATCCCTGTAAGAATAATAAGTTGGTGAGGATTTGAACTTAATAAAGTTAATGGCCAACCTTTTTGTTTGGCGATTTGGAATAAACGAGTTCTAAAATCTTCTTGTTTGGCAGCATATATTTTCGATACCCTGTTTAACTCAAAAGTTTTTGTATCGTTTTGAGCGAATGAAAGTATCGGAACAAGTATGGTTATTATTAATGGAAAGTGTATTCGTATCTTAGATCTCATCTTCAAACATTGTGTTGTAAAGATATTAAAACGTAAATTATCCGATAATATGAGATGAAAGCCAGCCTTTTTATCCAATTTTAATTTTACTATAACGTAACCATAAAAATACGGGGTTGTGTGTATGATTTGCCTGTAGCTTTGCGACGCAAAAAATATTCTCTTAACACATAAATCATTTTAAATGAAAATTACAGTAGTAGGTGCTGGTGCAGTAGGTGCAACTTGTGCCGATAACATTGCCCGCAAAGAACTTGCAACAGAATTAGTATTGCTTGACATTAAAGAAGGTATTGCTGAGGGTAAAGCACAGGATATGATGCAAACTGCAGCATTATTAGGCTTCGACACAAAAATTACTGGTAGCACAAACGACTACAGCAAAACTGCTAATAGTGATGTTGTGGTGATTACTTCTGGCTTGCCACGTAAACCTGGTATGACTCGTGAAGAATTAATTGGTGTAAATGCTGGTATTGTTAAAGGTGTTTGCGAAAACATTTTAGCACATTCTCCAAATGCAATTATTGTTGTTATTAGTAACCCAATGGATACAATGACTTATTTGGCACTTCAATCAACTGGCATTCCAAAAAACAGAATTATTGGAATGGGTGGTGCATTGGATAGTGCAAGATTTAAATATCAAATATCTCAAACATTAGGTTGCAGCCCTAGCGATTTGAACGCTACTGTAATTGGTGGACATGGTGATACTACCATGATTCCTTTAATTCGTTTTGCAACATGGAATAGCATTCCGGTTTCAACTTTATTAAGTGAAGATCAACAAAAGCAGATTGTAGCTGATACCATGGTTGGTGGTGCAACACTTACTAAATTAATTGGAACATCTGCATGGTATGCCCCAGGTGCTGCAGGTGCTGCTGTTGTAGAAAGTATTGTAAGAGACGAGAAAAAACAAATCACTTGTTGCGTTGCTTTAGATGGTGAATATGGACAAAAAGATATTTGTCTTGGCGTACCTGTAACCATTGGAAGAAACGGTTGGGAAAAAATTGTTGATTTTAAATTGAATGCTGAAGAACAAGACTTATTCAATAAATCTGCTGATGCAGTTAGAAGTATGAATGATGTTTTGAAAACACTATAAAGAAATAATAGCAAATAAAAAAGCCTCTCAACTGAGAGGCTTTTTTATTTGCTATATAGAAATATTTATGATAAAGTCCAACTCATTTCTCCATCTTTTTCATCTTTTAGTTGAATACCCGTTGCCGATAACTCATTTCTTATTTTATCGCTTGTTACAAAATCTTTTTTTGCTTTGGCATCTTTACGCAAGCCTATTAAAACCTGCATTGCATTATCTAATTTATTGTTGCTGATGATAGCATTTTCATTTTTCAAACCAAAAACATCAAACAAATAACTATGTAAAGTGCTTTTTAATAAATCTAGCCCAACAGCACTAATTTCTTCAGGTTTAATTTGTCCTCCTTTTAATGAGTTTACTATGCTAGAAAGTTCAAATAAATTACCAATCGTTTTTGCTGTGTTAAAATCATCATCCATACATTCCTTACAAGCTGCAGCAATATTTTCAATCTTAATGTCGAGTTCAGTTTTACCCGAACTATTTACTGTTAACTGTAAACTGCTTGCTATGTCTACTGCCTCCATAAGGCGTTTCAAACCTTTTTCAGCATCTTGTAATCCTTTTATATTAATATCTAATTCTGATGAATAATGCGATTGTAAAAAGAGAAACTTCAACACACTTGGTGCATAACCTTTATCAAGCAAAGGATGGTTGCCATTTACAAATTCCATTGGTAAGATAGAATTACCTAAACTTTTGCTCATTTTTTGACCATTAAAGTTTAGCATATTGGTATGCAACCAATATTTTGCTCCACCATGTTTGCAACTACCTGTGTTTTGTGCAATTTCACATTCGTGATGAGGAAATTTTAAATCCATTCCACCACCATGTATATCAAAAGTTTCGCCCAAATATTTTGTACTCATTGCACTGCATTCTAAATGCCAACCAGGAAACCCTTTGCCCCAAGGGCTATTCCATTGCATAATATGCTCTGGCGATGCTTTTTTCCATAAAGCAAAATCTATCGAGTTTCTTTTCTCTTCTTGTCCATCTAAATCTCTATAACCAGCCATTAATTCATCGATATTTCTGCCACTTAGAACACCATAATTATGTTGGTCGTTATATTTTTTTACATCAAAATAAACAGAGCCATCAACTTCGTAAGCAAAACCATTTTTGAAAAGGGTTTCAATCATTTCAATTTGCTCAACAATATGTCCAGTTGCAGTAGGTTCAATAGTTGGAGGAATTGTGTTAAAGGCATCCATAATTCTATGAAAACTAACAGTATACTTCTGCACAATTTCCATGGGCTCTAAGCTTTCCAACATCGCCTGGCTTTCCATTCTATTCACACCTTCGCCACGCTCATTTGTTAAATGTCCGGCATCAGTAATGTTTCTCACATATCTCACTTTATATCCTAAAAAAGTAAGGTATCTATAAATCATATCAAAGGAACAAAAAGTTCGTAGGTTGCCTACATGAGGTTCACTGTAAACTGTTGGTCCACACACATACAATCCGACATGGTTGGGAATTATAGACTTAAATTCTTCTTTTTGGCGAGATAGTGTATTGTATACTTTTAAACTCATTTGTGTTTATTTGGATTGCAGCGTTCTATTAATGCAGCGAAAATAAGAATGTAACCCTTTTAGTTTTTAGTTTTTTCAGCTTGATATTTTTTTAGCATAAGATCAGCCACAAGCATTTTGTGGTCGCTCATTTCCTCATCTACCAAATTAAACTGAGTAACTTCGAAATCTTCATCTGGCATAATGTAATCAATTCGCAAAATAGTTGATAGGGAGTTAAATGTTTTACCAAAGCCAGAACCTTTTGCAAGAAAAGCATCCTGTCTATCTTTTCTTATTTGCCAATATGCATTATTGTTTGGAAGCTCGTTTAAATCGCCACAAAAAATGCTGGAATGGTTGGTTTTATCTAAGAATTTTGCAATGATTTCTGCTTCTTCGCTGTGTGAAATGAGTGTTTTTCTCATTTTATTAATAATGCCTTTCAAATTTTTTGGTGGAGCTACTTCCTCTTTAATAACCTCATTAATTTCATTAAATTCATTCCTGGAAAATTTATATGAATTGAGGTGGGTAGTGAATAAGGTAACTGTATCCTCATTTATTGCAATACTTGTACTTATAATATTTTCACCATTACTAAAAGTACTACTATCGGTTTTTGTTATTGGATATTTTGAAAAAATAACATTACCACTTGCATGTTTATGAATCCCAAAAACCCACCCAGGAAAATAGTAATAGGGATATTTCTTTTTTATTAGCTCTACAGACTTGCAACCATTTTTGCAGTCTTCATATTCTTGCAAACAAATAACATCGGCATTTTGCTTTAACAAACTGCTAATTATTTCATCTACAGAATGTCTTTTTGCTCCAAATTTTTGTGTTCTACCATTCATATTGCCAATATTCCAGCTAACAATTCTAACATTATAATTGGCCTTTGTTTTTTTAAAAGTATCATTTGTATTCCAGGCAAACATTACACTAATCTGCTTGTATCCTAGACACAAGAATAAGAGATTAAATATTGCAAAAACCCGTTTTACAAATGACCAGAATAAAATCCAGAGAAAAATTAGTATAACCAAATATGGCATTGCAATGCCAATAAAACCAAATACCCAAAACTTTTTTGCAGGAATCCATGGCAGCAAACAGCCAATTAAAAAAAGGATAGCGATAATAACATTGGCTAATACCAATGTGTATTTTATGAATCGTCTAAACCAATTTTTTTTCATTGAGTAAAAATAAGCAATGAAGTATTTATTGCTAGTTGAAATCCGTTAGATATTCTTTTGAAGAAGCTAAGTTATTTGGCTTTAAATTCTTTTATAAAGTGTTTTGTAAAGTCACTTAAAACCAGCCTGCCACTTATGGCAGCACGTTGTATTAACAATTCATCCCAGTGATCAGTACCACTCCAAAAAGCACGTTTAATTTCTGCCATTGCTAGTGGGCTTTGTGTGGATAAATGTTTTGCCAATTGGTCTATATTTTCATCCAATTCAGCGATAGTATCAAAAATTTCAACAAATAGCCCTTTTTGTTTTGCCCATTCTGCAGTTCTAAAATTTGCAGCATCAATAGCCAATTCGTAGGCAGCAGCAGTTCCAATTTTTCTTTCAACGGCTGGACCAACTACAAATGGACCAATACCAACAGCAAGTTCACTTAGTTTTACTGATGCTTGTTTTGTCGCTAATGTATAGTCGCAAGCTGATGCTAAACCAACACCACCACCAATAGTTTTACCTTGCACACGACCAATAATAAATTTTGAACATTTACGCATTGCATTAATTACGTTAGCAAAGCCACTAAAAAACTGCAACCCTTGTTCAGGTGTTTCAATAGCTATTAACTCATCAAAACTAGCACCTGCACAAAATGTTCTTTCGCCACTACTTTTTAGTACAATTATGTTGCAAGCATCATCATTATTTGCTTGTATGATAGTAGAAGTTAATTGAGCCAAAATGCTTGCTGGGAGCGAGTTGTGTTGTGATGTGTAAAACTCAATGGTAGCTACAGCATTATTTAAGCTATAGTTTACATAAGATGGTTGCAGTAACATAAAATCGTTTTTGCAATATTAGTGCAAGCAAGAGCTAAGCAAAAAAACAATTTACATATTTTGATTAAAAAAAATCACCCCTTAGGTTAAAGCAATTTAATTTTCTTTTCTTTTTGGAGCAGTTTGTTTAGCATACTCCATAATTGCATCAATAACTTTTTTGCTTGGATTAAGAGGTTTCTGTTTCAAACTGTCTAATTGTTTTTGAGTTCTTCGTAATAACTTAATTTCTTTTTGTAGTTCTGCATCACTAGTCATAGCTTTATCAATAGCCATTTTTAGTATTGGTGACGCTTCACCATACAAAAACTGCATTAGTTGTTGTTGTGAAAATTTTCGCATACATCTGTGAGATTAGCTGTTATGAAATTACAGCTTTCGAAGGGTAGATGCGGAATGTAATTAATAAACGAATGTGGATAACTATTATTGTGTTACCATAGTTATAAATATTTTAGATATTTTTTTGTGGTTATTAATTAAAATGGCAATCCTATTCCTAATTGAAATCCAAAGTTTTTTACTTCAACACCATTAGCTCTTTGCTCAGATAAGGAAGCATTTTTTAAATCTATCCAACCACCATTATATTCTCTTGCAGGGTCTTTAATTTTATATGCAGCATCAACTCTCAATAAGAAATAGCTGCCAAAATCGAATCTTATACCTGTACCAATATCAATTGCTATATCCTTTCCAATATTTGGAATAGAAAATTCACTATTAGGATTATCAGGATTGCTTTTGTAGTTCCACACATTACCAATATCTGAAAACATTGCACTACCTATTTTTAAGAAACTGCCATTATATAAGGCAAACCGATATTCAAAATTTGCTTCTAATCGAATATCACCAAATCTATCTTTAAAAGACAAATGGCTTGTATCGTATAATAATGAAGAGCCTTGACCAAGTTGTCTTAACCCCCAAGCTCTCATACTATTTGGTCCTCCAACAAAAAACTGTTTAAAAAATGGAAGTACATTTCCAATAGCATTACTCTTACTGTAGTTAAAACCAAAGCCACCAAAGAGTTTGTATGCAAACTCTGATTTTGAATATTTATTGCTAGCTTTATATTCAACTTCAATTTTACCGTATCTATAAATATTATTTTCTAAATCTTTAAACAACCCTGTTAACAAGCCAGATTCCTCAACGCCTATTCTGAATGAATGGGAGCGATGGCTATTACGAGAACTGACTCCAGTTTGAGAATAAGTAAAAGTTTGACCAATTACATTGCCTGTATTAAATGATAAAGCAAGAAATGGATTGTTTTTTATTAAAGTGTCTAATCCTGGCAATCTTGTTAAGGAGTATAATTCAATATTAATAGGTTTATAGATCCAGGTCTTTTCACTATTACCGAGACTTTTTCTAAACTCATATCCAAAATTAGCGACAGCTGAACGCAACTGAAATAAGTTAAATCTATCAGAATAAGATGCATTAATTGAAGCTAAAGTTCTTTTATCATTGGTATTAATGATACTGTTGATATTATTACGAAGAAATTTAAATGGCACTATACTTACTAATTTCCTGAAAGGTTTTTCTGCTATCATTTTTGGAAAGCTATAAGTATGGCTCAGTGTTACAAAAAAAGTTTGTAATGACTTACCGCTATCAGTAGGATTTAATTCCAAACCAGTTCTGAATGATGTTGAGGATTGTATGGCTTGTTTCCAAACATTTCTATTTCTATAAGTGAAATTAAGCGATAGACCCAGTAAACTCCCAGCTGTTAAGTCACCAGTGTTTTTACTAATTTCATTTGTAACTTCAACACCGTGTTTTTTATCGGGTACCATTGTTACATGCAGGTCTAAAGAATCTCCACCTCTTGGTATAAACTTGGCATCAACTTGTTTCCAGGTACCAAGTTTATTAAGTGTATTGATAGTACTATAATAATCAGATTGATTATAGGGTTCTCCAGGTTTTAAAAAAGTAAAATGTTTCAAAGGTGATAGCTTGATAATTTGGTTATCATAACGCAAATGGTAACTATCATACGCATGGTCATGAAGCCAGGGTCTATTAATGCTTGAGTCGGTTAAATCAAACTCACCAGCTTGGGGATAATAATAAATTTGGCCAATAAAGAATTGTTTACCACTGTTGCCTACGCTGTCCTTTCTTTGTTTAATGGTTACCTTCCATTTGGGGTTCTCTTTTTTACTTTTTTCATAATCTTCAATCAGTTTTGCAAATGCAAAAGGGTCAAGTGTTAAGCTATCTACAAACTTTGAATAAGTAGTATCTACCAGAGCATAAATATCATCTCTTGTAAAATTATAATAACCATTTCTTTTAAATAAAGCGGTAATTCTGTCTAACTCGTTACTAATAATTTGTTTAGTGTATGGATTCCCTTTTTTAAGCAAACTGTTATTAAAGTTTTGCTTTGCTATTTTTTGCAAATTGCTATCTATTAAATCTACAGCAACGCTGTCAATGGTTATGTTATTGCCAAGTTGAATAGTGACAATGGGGGTAACTCGATGTTGATGATGTTTGTATTGGTTTATTGTATCTCCTTTTAAAGTGGCGTAATAATACCCCTGAGTTTTAAGATAATTATCCATAAATCTTAAAGATCGTACTAAATTGCTGCTATCATAAACAGCTGGATTGTTTATTACTGATATTACTCCCAACTTTGCAACCCGTTTAACCTGCATACTATCATCCCAATACCCCGCTAAATCCTGTATCAGTCTTTTCTTCTCATCTTTTTTTATATCATTTTTAATTATAATTTTAGTGTCAAAAACAAAAGGCTTTCCTAAGGGGAAATTTTTTACAGAGGTGCAGGAGCTAATTAAAATGATAGCCAATGCAAGAAGGTATAAATTTGCTTTTTTAAAAGAGTTAATTTGCATAATATGTTAAGCCGCAGCGAAAGTAAATATATTCAAACACTAAGCCACAAAAAACAAAGAGATGCTGAAAGACTATTCGTTGTTGAGGGAAATAAACTGGCAAAGGAAGTTTTAAATAGTAATTATAAGGTAGACAAGGTATATGCAACCCAATCTTGGATGAATGGAAATCAAAAAATAGAAGCAACATTAGTAACAGAAGATGAGTTGCAAAAAATTTCAAATCTGCAAACAGCCAATGATGTTTTGTTGATTGTTGAAATGTCGCCTTATCAACGAATAACATCTTTTAAAAATACCATTACACTTGCATTGGATGGTATTCAAGACCCAGGAAATTTTGGAACAATTATTAGAATAGCAGATTGGTTTGGCATTCAACAAATTATTTGCAGTAAAGATTGTGTTGAGTTGTATAATCCTAAAGTGATTCAAAGTACAATGGGTAGTTTTATTAGGGTAAATATTAATTACGTTGATTTAGATACTACTTTGCAGGAAGCCAATGTACCTGTTTATGGAGCACTTTTAAATGGTGGCGATGTAAAAGAAATTGAGAAGCCCCAAGAGGGAATTTTGATAATTGGTAATGAGTCTAAAGGTATAAGAGAGCCCCTTTTGTCGCATATTAACAAAGCTATTAGCATAAAGAGAATTGGCGGAGCCGAATCCTTAAATGCTGCTGTGGCAACGGGGATTTTACTATCTCATTTAGTATAAATCTAGATTTCGATCTATTTATTCTTGTGGCAATGCAAACCATTTTCTGTAAAGCCTATGAACTAACGTTGGCAAAAGAATTAATAAGAACAAAAAACCAAATATCTCAGTAAATAAATAATAATTGGCTAGTTTATCGTAATCAATTCTATCTGCTGTGTAGTCAGAATATCTATAACGATTTTTTAAAATAGCATTATATAGTGCAACACATACTAGAGGTAAATATGGAACAAGTCCCACAAACAAATTAATAGCAATGCCAACTACAACACTTCTTGTTTTACTTATAAAAACAAAAAAGCTTATAGTACAAAATAGCAATGTGTAGAAGATTAACCAACCAAAAAATGCTTGCTCATTACCATTAGAAAATGCAATTAGCAAACCTGTTAGAATTGATAAAGTGATGGCTGTAAGTAATGATAAAAAAAACGTTTTGGTGGTAGAATGGCGAAACGTAAATAATAGTAGTGAGATGCAAAGTGATACGTAAAATAAAACTCTAAACTCCCAATGAATCGCATTTCCGCTAAAACGATATTTTCTTTCAACTATATTGCTCATGCCAGATTCAATTAAATTTATTTGATATCTTTTTTTAACTCTAAATTCATATGTGGTGTCTTGAGAATCGGTATAAGTATAGCTACTATATTCTCTTTCTCTATCATTTGAAAAATGATAATACTTTTTCATTAAAGCTTCAATTGCTTGGCTGGATTGAGTTTTATCGGGAATGCTAAAATTTCTAATAACAGTTTGATAAATTGCAATTTTGTCCAACAATTTCAAATTTGTATATTCATCTGCATTGGATACATGCAACTTTACATATTCGGGACAAGTATATATTTCATAAACAGAATCAAAAAGTATTTTAAGCGTATCTCCATACAATAATTTTTGTTTCAGTTCACCATTATTAATAACACTAAATTTACTGGTGCTAGTTCTATTCAACTTTTCAATCATTGCATTTGATTCTTCATCAATATGGTGAGAGGATACTATAAACGTATCCATCCCCCATTTGTGGTTAACAGAATCGTATTCTAGTTGAGTAATCAGTTTGTTAAAATTGTTAATGTCTCTTACAATTTCTTCATCCTTATATCTCCAATTAGCTCTAATACTTTCAACAATTGGCGGAACATAAGTGAAAAAAACAATCATTGCTACACTAGCAAAATACAACCCAAAAACTTTGAGCCTATTTATGCCGCTAATGTTTCCAAAACGCTTGAAAACATTAAATCGCAGTAAATAAATGAGCCAAAAAATTAATGCTAAAATAGAAATGATGGCTACAAAAAATATCCAGTAAACAACCCCACTATTACTTCTCGCATCGTTGGGAT
>CANGOT010000055.1 GCA_947455425.1 Chitinophagaceae bacterium
GTTATGTTATCTGGTTTGGAACTCATAAAGAGTATGACAAAATAAACGTTGAAACAATTGCATTTGATACCGATATACAAAATTTTAAAATTGATTAATTATGAATTGGAAAGTATTAAAAACAGAAGAGGATTACAACAAAGCAAGCAATAGGCTCATGGATATTTTTGATGCAACAGAAGGTACTCCTGAAGTCGAAGAATTAGAACTATTGATGGTGCTAATAAAGGATTATGATGATAAACATTACGTATTACCGCAACTAAACCCATTGGAAGCTATCAAGTATAAGATGGAAGAACGTGGTATCAAAGCTAAAGATTTAGAACAACTGATAGGAAGTAAAGGACATGTTTCATCCATTTTATCTGGTAGAAAAGAAATAACACTTAAGGTTGCTTTAAAACTTAAAAATTATTTTCAGTTACCTGCCGAAATTTTTTTACCGACATTAGGGATGAGTTAAATACATAAAAAAGATGTTTAGTCTTTCTCTTTGTCTTGCTGAAGTAAATAATATTTGTAAATCAAAGCTGCTCCCACTATGCCTAGCAATCCTAAGACTATAAATTTACCTGTATTATTAGCTTTTGGAATCTCGCCTTTATTATCAAATTTGATAGGTGCAGGAGCTGTTGCCAGTTGTTCCAGATAAAAGGGATTATTACTAATAATTGATGTTATATTTTCCATAATAAAATTGTTTCATCGTTAAACAATGTATAGCCATAGTTTTTAACTATCCTAACTTTTAATGTTTCTTTGAAAATGTCTCTATCACGCAGTGACCAGTCAAACATTTTACTTTCCAATATAGCAGCGCTGAAGTAATTTTTTTCACCAAATTTTGCATAAAGCAGTTTTAATATGTCATCATTATTAGCAATATTCAATGCACTTCTCCTTTGTTCATTCTGCATATTGGTAACCATCAACTTATTTTCGTAATAACAATGTTCTGAACAGTATCTTCTGTTCTGGTGATGGTATGAAAATATTGGTTCATAACAATTAAAGTTTTGACAAATTTGTTGACTCATTTTATAATTATTAAAGGGTTTTAAATTGATTAGGTAATTCATTTCTGTTAATATAATCCTGAGCTCTTTTAGCTACAGGAATATATTTTTTAGTAGTCATCCACTCAATAATTTCTCTCTTTGAAAATCTGATGGTATGGTCTTGTACTTTATAGAAAGGGATTTTTTCTTTAAAAACAAGTTGTCTTATATATTCTTCAGTGTAGCCTGTAAGTTCGGCACATTTCTTCACATTTAAGAAGTCGCTTTTTGAAACAGCACTATCCGATAGATTTTTATCCTTTGAGGTAATTGCATAACGCTCATCCAATATGTTTAATAACTCCTCAACGTTCAAATCAATGATTCTTTTATGAATGTTTGTGTTTCTGCTGACCATTTCTTTACTATTTGAACGTGAAATTATAGCAGGAAAGTCTACCACTATGTAGTTTTTTAGTCTTTTTTGTGGGCGTAAAATGTTTCGTAATTTCTTAACGTCAGCGTAAAAAAATACGAGAAAAATACGAAGTGGTGATGGGTGTAGATTACTGTGCAGGGATATCTGGCAGTTTGAAATTGCCTTTCTGAGGTTTTTTATTTCTCAAGTTTTTACTCCAGTTTAGAAATTCTTTTTTTGAAGCTGTATATTCATTAAATGGTTCAAAATGGTATGCTATAAATTTCATTATTGATTGCTTTTGAGAAATACCCCTCTCATATTTATGAAAGAATTGATAAATGGCAGAATTGATATTGCCTATAAAAACACCTTCCATATTTAATTTAATTAGTTCTTTTTTGGGGTTTGGCGGCATAGCGATGCCGTATTTAAACACTTCTACAAAATCTTCTATTGTCATCATAGGCTCACCATTTTTGGTCTTAAATTCTTAGAGAAATGAGAAAAATTTCATAATGTTCAATCGGCTAATTCTAAAATTGGTTACATCATAATCATTCGGTATGTCTTTTGCAGCTTCTTTAATAAATAGTTGTTCAATATCATTGGCATCGGTTGGTTGCTTGTAAGATGACTGTGAATAAACCCAATTCATTATTTTTTCTCTGAGGGGATAATTATCAATAGGCGTTATAGATTGGGTAGTTTCAATTACAAAGTGTTTAATTCTTTCTAAAAAATCTTGGGGGTCATATGGATAATTGTTAAAATGGTAGTTCAGATAATCTTCAATTGCATACATTGGTTTACATACCAACGATATTGCTAAATAAAAAAAATATTGGTCGGGATTTGGTAAATTTTCTGGACGAATTAAAATAAGTGTCGTTTCATCAAAGCTAATATTATTGCTTTGGCAATGCAATGTGATTAGGGTTTGTAATTGTGCTTTCCTAAACTCTTTTGTTTCATTGTCAATATCTTCAATTCCGTTTATAAAGCTACAATAGTCCCTTTGTAAAGCTATTAAATTGATATCATTGATGTGAAAGGAAATGGTGGTGTTATTATTGTTTACCTGCTCTTCCAAAGCTAATTATTTTAATGAAACGTAAAAGTAAATTATTTCCTTAAAAGTTATAAAACTAAAACGTAAAGGCTATAGCATAAATCTTCTTCGTTAATAAGACTTGTCATACATAAAATATTGCTTTATTTTATAAACGCAAGAAAGCTTTTATGATTACAAAGAAAATAATAATAAATTGCTTACTATCCTTCTAATTTTAATTTTAAAAAAATCAATGATATTGTAGTATACTAAAACGAATTTTTTAATATGGCAATTACCATCAATTTCTGTAAATTGACACAGTTTTATGGAAATTTCCGAATTTTTCTGTAATTAGTTATAATGTATTGTGATAATTCAATGTCATACAAACTTCTTATTAAGTTCTTATCTTCAATATAGTTTTATGAAACTTGTCTTTAAATACAATCTATATTCATTTAATAGTATAAAAGTCATTATGGTTGCCGCATTATGGTCTTCCTACTACTAATGGCAACCCGTTATTATCGCATAAAATCAAGATATTACTGGTTTTACAAGACTTTCTACCCTGATAAACCTACACTTTCCCTACCTCGTTTGCAAGTCGTATGAGTGCCGTCAAATTGTGTTGAAGACAAATCCAATAAATTCTTATTGCTCAAGAATAATTGTTGCCAAATTTTCAAAAAACTTAAATCCTTAACGATTTAGAGATGCTTAAATATTGTTGTGTTATCATTCAATTACTTAACCCATTTAATTTCCAACTACAAAATCAAGATAGTTGTCCTTGTTGATACACTCAAAGGTTGATTCAGGATATAAGGTTTTAAATGCTATAGGTTGCTTTACCTTTTTATTACCAGAGTATTTAAACTCGAAACTGGCAATCACGCCATCTCTTACTTCAATTAGGTCAACTTCTTGTTGGTTGTAGTTACGCCAAAAATAGATTTCTTTGGTTTGATTGAGGTATTTATTGCTTTTAATTCTTTCGGATACAAGATAGTTCTCCCATAAGATGCCAATGTCGTTTCTTAATGTGGGTATCCTAAAATCATTAATGATAGCGTTACGAATACCATTATCAAAGAAATACCATTTAGAACTTTTTGTCACTTCTTTTCGTTGATTGGTACTATAAGAAGGTAGTTTGTAAATGATGAATACTTTACTCAATAAATCAAGGTAACTTTCTACTGTCAATCTACTCATACCAAGTTGAGTACCCAGTTCATTATAAGAAACCTCAGACCCAACTTGATAAGCAATCAATCTTAATAATGAAACAATCTTATCTGAATGTTTTATACCACCAAAACTCAGAATGTCTTTTAATAAATAGGATTGAACCAGTTGTTGCAAATAATTACGTTTATCATCATTGGAGACTATATTAATCAATTCTGGATAACTGCCGAAAATCAACCTTTCTTCAAGGTTTTGTTTTGTTTCTAAAAAGTTCTCGGTTGACATTAATTCCATTTGAGAAAGAGGATATAAGTTGAACTGGTAATGTCTTCCAGTCAAAGGTTCTCCAGTTTTATTCATTAAATCCAAAGAAGATGAACCTGTGGCTATAATGGTTAAGTTGGGGTTGGTATCAATCAATAGTTTTAATGCCATTCCAATTTCAGGAATGGATTGTGCTTCGTCAATGATGATTAACTTATTGTCACCTACCAGTCTTTTGTAGTTGCTTGTTGACCTGTTCTTTATAATTTCCTGTACATCGAAGTCCTCACCATTCAAAAAAAGTAGTTTTGATTGATAATTTTTTTGAATTGAATTAATTAAAAAGGTCTTTCCGACTCTTCTAGTTCCTAATATTAGGATAACCTTATTGCTATCTAATAAGTTGGTAATTTGAGATTCAATTATTCTATTGATTACTTTCATTGCATCTTAATTTGATACAAAAGTAGTAAATATGATAATTAGTTATCTACATTTTAAGTAAAATTGATAATTGATAAACAATTATAACCTGTTTATTAATGCTAATATAAATTTTTGCTGATACAATTTTTGTTATGATTTTCTGGGCTCTTAGTCAAAATAATCTTAAAAAATGGAATGTGTTGGTGTGCAATTTAAACGCTTGATGGCTATTATGCTAATTGTGTTTTTCGTGTTAAATTAAATGCCAAACCCAAAAATGGGAGGATTTGAAGCCCTGATAATTCTGTTAATTTTAAAAGATTATCAAAAACACTTAATTAATCAGAATTAGTACTATCAACCACCATATTCAACAACTTCTTGTAGTTTAAAAGGAAGTCTAATATTAACAAGAAGTTATTTGTGGGTTATTTCGGCTTTCGGCTTGCTTTAAAATTAAATACTTAGAAAGTAGTGTTATAGAAAGTTCATATACTTATGTAATGTTCAAATGCCTTTTTATGAGCAATACTTAATTTTTCTGCTAATGAAATAGGTTCAAGCACTTTCACTTGGTCAGCATAAGAAAGTAGCTCCATTTCAAAGTCATAGGTTAGGTATAGTTTCAGTTTTATTTTCAGTTCTGTTCCATTATCTACCAGTATTTCTTGAGATTCATGCAGTGGAAGGCTTTTGATATATTTACCTTGTTCGGGATCAAAGGACAGCACTACATCTTCAATTTTTTGATCTTGAGGGGTAATAATGCCGTAAGAGTATTTGAATAGTTTGTTCATATCAAACGAAGCAAGAACGGTAAACTTTAGATTGGTAATTTCCAACCCCGACATCCTATCCAATGCAAAAGTTTTAGGATGGTCATTCTTCACCTCCTTAGCTATCAGGTACCACCTGTTTTTAAATTCCTTTAGACAGTATGGCTCAACCACTCTATTGGTAATGGTTTCTTCCCAGTATTTTTCATAGTCAAATCTTATCTGTAATTTATTCTTGATGGAATGAACTAATCCATACAAGTTATCTGTCCCTTTCGGCTTAATGCGTTCAAAGTGTATATAGTTGGACAAATCCTCGGTCATATTAAGCACATACAAGGTATCAAAAGCCTCCATTAGGCGGTCAGTTTTGACAGGGTCACCTTCATCTTCTATATAATATACTTTTCGGGTAAAGTCATATTTAATCTCTATTGAATAAAAGCTAAATATTTCTTCCGTATCACGCTTAAAAGTTCGTTTAGAAATAGTGAAATCATAGTCCTCCAAATCGGACTGTCTTTCAAGATAGCTAGCAATCTCACTAAAGCTAGAAGGTTTACGCTTCAATTTATTAACGATGTGCCTGTGTCTTATTATTGCTTCTTTTCGTGACATAAATATTTTCTATTAATTTTTAGTTGAAAGATTAATCTATTATACATCTCATTCCAATATTATCTCCATCGCCTTTTCCAATTACCACTTCCATTTCACCAACTGCATCTTCCAACATAAAAAGAATATAATCGGCATATTTCTCTATCGCCCAACTTCCTGGAATACTGCTAATAGGATACTGTAGTAGTATGTCATTTACCTTAAAATCAAATTTCAATTCACTAGTTACAATAACTGAAATATAAAAGTCTTTAGATAGCTTTTTTAAGACTTCCATTATTTGTTCATCCACCTTTCCTTTTTCAACTCCAGATTTATTCCTACCTAAATTATCAAAGCTATTAATCACCACAACCTTTATTCGTTTTGCCTTTATTTCCCTTTCACAATCGATCTTAAAGTTATTGATGTCGTAATAATAATTGCCATTAAAATAAAGTAGCCGCTCATTAGTCACGCCTTTCTGCTTGTTTATTTTACACAAAATGCGTTGTAAAATGTTTTTTGGCTTTGCCAATTCTAGAGACTTGTTCGGAAAATGAAATATAAAACTTTCTAATACCTTTTTTAGCGGGTAACCACAACTATAATACAATACAGGATATTTTTCAGAAAGGGTGTAGGCAATTCTTTTAACCATCCTCGACTTCCCAAAGCTCAGCTTACCCATTACAAATACTACTTTCCCCAACGGAATTCCTCCTAATATTTTATCAATTCCATTTATACCTGAAGGATTTAGTTTGTTATTGACCAATTTATTTAGCTCACTAAAGCTAATTGTATCATTTAGTAAAGCATCTGTTTTATTCTCCCACAATTTATTATACTTTCTATCAAATGATGTCTCATTGTCCATTGTATTGTGTATAGTTAGTTATTTACGTATTAATGATTGTTTCCAACTCAGCTATTTCTCCTTCTAGTTGCAGGCAAGTTTCTCAAACTACTTTCTACACTTTCTGTGTCTAAATGTTCTTCTAATTCAGTATGCCCTGTTTCTTTCAATATTACAAATAACTTATCCAATCGCTTAGTAGTGGTTGTTTTATAAAATTCTTTGCCATCGGTGGTATAACCTGTAACAAATGCAATTTTACCAAATAATAATTTAGAAAAGAAATTAAAGAACCTGCCTACTCTTGTTTTTGTAAGAAAGCTGATATGTAGCTTAATCAATAATCTATGTAGCATATTTAGTGGTTTATATTGGTTAGTTAACTTTTTCTATTTTTATCCAAGTATCCGAAACTGCCCCTGCTTTGTTAAGGTCAATACCATACTTTCTTATAAAAGCCTCCACTACATCTTTACCACCATTAGTAGAAAGGGGACTGGAATAGTTGGATGGGAAATCTACACTCATTCCCTTTTCTAATCTGATATTGTTTGTCCATTTTGCTGTTTTTACTGTTGCCTTAAAAAGTGCCATCATTAATGTTTTATTGTTATTAATGATGCAAAGCTAAAAAGCACCCTCTGCCAAAGGATGGCAGGGTAAAAATCTTTTTATATAAATAAAAAAGCCCGACTTCAAGGAAAAGTCAGGCTTGGAAATAGGCTTCACAATGTTAATGTATTTGATTAAATACTTAATCAAGATTTTTAATTTTATTTTCAAATTCAATCCAATAAGCCCTGCCTTCATTCAATAATTCTTCTACAAAATCCTTCCGGTATTGCGGTCTAAATAAGTCAAATTTTATGTTTTCACTTAATTCTGATATTTTTTTTACAGTATCAGCATCTTTCCATCCTAGATTACTAACATCATTTTTAAAATTGTTATCAATTTCATTTATGATTTGAACCAATCTCTGAAATTGAATGCTTGTATTATCGATTGATTCTCTTTCAGAGGTCTTAATAGAAAAACTAAAATAAAAAACCTTGCCATCTTGAGCAAGCTGGAAAATGATTAAAAACTGTCCCCATTTAATTTCATTTGTTAATCCACCTTGCTCTTTTATTTCAAGTTCAAACTTACTATCTAATTCTTGTTCAGCCCTATCAAATAAAGCTTTTATACTTTTTGCTGCCTTGAAATTCTCTTCACTTGCAAATAGTAAATTTTCTATTTCTTTTTCCATTTTTTTTAAGTTTGATTGACCAGTTAAATTTTTAATTAAAATTATGTAATGATTAATTGCTTCTTTTACAATTGGTTTTGATTCAGTTTTTTCTCTGCACGCTTTTAACCAGTTTATAATATTTTCTTTATATGATAAAATTTGGAAATTAATCCCCTCTTTAAGAGTGTAGTCATTTCCCTCTGTACTATCTCTTGAAGGAGGAGTTCCATAAATATTCAGATAAATTATCTTGAAATTATTTTTTTTCGTTTTACCAGTACAATATTTATAATACCTATATAATTGTTTATGTTGATCCCCTGCATAAATCTTGTTCTCTATTAGTATTGCATTATTTTTTTGATCGCTAATAAATATATCTACCCTGCCACCATATTCATAGTCTCCAGGTATCAGACCAATGTGTTTTTCAATTTCAACTTTAGCAGTTCCAGAATCAAATTCACAAAAATTAATTTCTTTTAAGAAAAGGTCTAAAAATCTTGTCCCTTCTCCATGCAATGCATTCGGCTTTAATAACTCTCCAATAAAAGCCGAGTGGGTTTTTGTTTCATTACTCGTTAATCCAAGAATCTCAAATAGATTAAACCTTTCCCCAGTTTTATCAAATACATCATCATTCCATTTATTTCTAATTGCACTAGCTCCTAAGAGAAGTTTTTTGATTGACTCTTCTTTATTATCCATATCTCTTTTTTTAGTTCGCAATAATACATTTTATTTCAAATTAACATCAAACAGGGTTAAGCTTGATTCTTCAAGATAGCACTCCGAAAAATCGGATGTGGCAAGTGTGAACTTACCATTCTTTTCATAACCCTTAAATGCTAAAGGAACTTTTTTAAATGGGATAGATTTCTGTTCTTTTAAGAACAAGTTATCTCATCCTTTGAAATCCCCTCTGCCTCAATCATCTGCAATAGCATATCTAAAGGCAAATAAACCCTCAGTCTTTTCTCCTTCCATAAAATAAAATACATGCCATCATAGTAGAGGCTAAAATCTGTTAATACAATTTCTTCCATTTTAATGTTAGTCAATTTAAATACATCAATATTTAATTAAAATTTCGTCTGAGTATCTACCTTAAATCTCATTGAATATCCAAAAGGAGTTCAGACGCCTAAAACGTCCGAGTTTAATTACACCGCCCTAAACCCAATACTTTTTCTTTGCTTCTGTGCTGTAAAGTCTTGTTCGTTCTGATTATATATCTCCGTCAAAGTCATTGGGCGATTGATAATACTATCAAAACCTAACTTATAAGAGAGTGCTTGTGCCTTAGCAATCTCCAATTCCTTAAACTCATATTGAGCTATCAACCTTCCCTTTCTGAGCAAAGCACTATCTACTTTAGAAATGTCTGTATTGAAGGAACAGATTAGTTGGATATTTAAACAATCTGCTAGCAACCCATCAGAAATATTCAGTAGTGCAGAAACCGGAGATGCACCATTTAACTCCCTATCTATCACTATGTTTTCGGCATCTTCAATTACAAAAATAGAATTTGGGTTATCTATCAACACAGATATTAGGTTTGGGTTGGTAATAGCAGAAGCCATATTGGGTGGCAAGAAAATGATATTCTTCTTCACAGAAGCTATCAAATAGCGTATATATGAAGTTTTACCAGTACCAGGTTTTCCATGGAGTAATACAAGACCCTTGTCATTCTTTTTAGACAGCCTTTTTACTATAGTTTGGTGTATAGATTTAAAGTCACAATTATAATTGTCTTCAATAGATAATTTAGGTTTTAAAATTTCTAATGACTTTGTGCAGAGTCCGTCTATTCTGTTGATCAATAACGATATTTCTGGCTTTGAGTATTCCTTTTTCCGTTTTTTAAACTTCTTAATTACCTCTATAATTTTCTCAATCTTATTACAATTCGTATGTCTGAAAAAAAACCTGACCTTGTTATTATTGGTATCAAAATCAATCATCAGGTCTTCATAAATGAAAAAGAAAACATCATCAAATTCTACTTTTTTAGTTGAATCATTATAGATTTTATCATAGTGACAGTCCTTAATCTCTTGATTATAGTTTTCAACAAACCAAGGAATAGCCTTTCTACAGTCTATATCTCTAGCATTTACAAAATTGGGAATAGTATTGAAGTGTGTAATAAAAAGATAAAATTCATTAAGATAAAAACCATTGGGCTTGCTTTTAAAAACATCTCCAACATTTGTTTTCACATCTGGTTCTCCAGAATTTGGTGCTTTGTTTTGCAGCTTACTAAGTTGTTCCATTGTAAGTTCCATATCCTTCATTTTAATTTAGGATACAAAAGAAAACGCACACTCTGCCAATTAACGTCAGAGTTGACACTAAATAATAAAAAAACCTTCTATACCGGTGTAAATTTTCACCTAATAATCCTCTTAATTATTCCATCAGGCTTATCTGTATTATAAACTAAAGTTGTTGTAAGAATACATAGAAATAGACAATAAAAAGCAAATGGAAGAAAATGAAATAAGGTAAGGTGGGGAAGCAAAAAATCAGACAAAGATTATTTGTTTAATTGCCTGAATAAAAAACTGTTTTCATTTTCATTACCGATTCGTTTTTAACAATTCTATTTAGATAAATATCGGCTGGATTTGCGATAAATCTATGTAAAGTTGAATCTGAAAAATTATATAGTAATCGGTTTCTTGAATTTTGTTAACTAACAGCTACAATTTAAACTCTATATATCTGCCATCAATAATTTTGATAAAGCCTATTCTGTATATCAGCTTCGGAAAACAACATCCCTTGAGCATCATTAAAGTTAATATAACTACTTGGAGTGATAGTAGTAAATGTGAGGACGGTCGCTTCTAAAAAATAAATAAAACCTTTTAAGCATTTTTCATTTTTGAAGATTTTAGTTTGGTCAAATGTGCGTCAAAATCAAAGTTTTCAACTCTTGGACTTTCTAGTCCTTTTTGAATTGCATTTTTTAACGCTATGACTTTACTTTCTTCATCTTCTAATAGTCGAAGTCCTGCTCTAATTACTTCACTAACATTTTTATATCGTCCAACAGAAACTTGGCTACTTACAAAATTTTCAAAATAATTGCCGAGTGAAATTGAAGTATTTTTCATTTTTAAAACTTTTGTTAAAAATACCAATTATTGCCTTAAAATTTGCCATCATTAATGTTTTATTGTTACATAATAGAAATTTGATTTTTTTATCATCTTAAATAACATTTTCTGCAACTCTTTTAAAGTGTTTTTCAATTTAATTAAAATAACATTAATAGCATAGTAAATTCATTTAATACTATTTTAAATTCAAAACACTAAAATATTGAATTTCCCTTTTTTTTTGGTTAAAAAAAAAATCAATTTTTAAATCTACATAAAGCGAATTAAATCAAATAAAGCTCAATAAATAGTGATTAGTAATTTACACGGACCTTGAAATATTTAACATATTTAAAAGAAAAGGTTAAGCAAATTCGTGAGCAATGTAAAAAGTGAACTTTATTATTTTATAGTTTTTAAAAGCTACCAAAATAATGATTAAAAACAACTTTGACTTAATCCTTATTTTGGTAGTCAATTTAAAACTGATAGAGGTGGTCAGTTTCAACGGATTTTGCAGTCAATAAGGGAAGCTTACAGTACTCCATAAGTTTAATTACTAGTCTCCCGGAATTTTTGAGACATCTAAAATAAAATCGGTATCACGAACGGTTACCAAATCTCCCAAAAAGTAAATACAATTTTTGTTCTTATTCGATGCTAGTTTTATTCCCCAATCATTTCCAATTCCAACTTTCAATCCTTCACTCA
>CANGOT010000056.1 GCA_947455425.1 Chitinophagaceae bacterium
AACAAATGGTTGCACCTCTACTAGTAAGCTGCCAACTGCACGTTGTTGCAAATCGTCTTGTTCTAGTTCAAAAGGAACAAATATTTTCGTTTTGTCTATAGTAAAAGCCCCTTCAGAAAGTGGAATGATAGTCATAGTGTTTAAGTTAATGATTAATGTTTAATTATAAAACGATTAGTGGGTAATGACTTTTGCTAATCATTACCCACTAATCACTAATCATTGATCATTAACTTACAAGTGTTCCTACATTCATACCCTGAACAACCTGTAGTAAATTGCCAGATGTATTTACATCAAAAACAATAATAGGTAATTTGTTTTCCATACAAAGCGTAAAGGCAGTCATGTCCATTATCTTTAGCTTTTGGTCTATACATTCTTGAAAAGAAAGTTTCTCATATCTTTTAGCATCAGGATCTTTTTCAGGATCGGCAGTGTAAATTCCATCAACACGAGTACCTTTTAAAATTACATCAGCTTTCATTTCAATAGCACGTAGGCTACCCGCTGTATCTGTTGTAAAATAAGGATTTCCAGTACCTGCACCAAAAATTACCACACGGCCTTTCTCAAGATGGCGAAGTGCTTTTCTGCGGATATATGGTTCTGCTACTTGCTCCATATTAATGGCACTTTGTAGTCGGCTGTATACACCAATTTTTTCGAGCATTGCCTGCATGGCCATGGCATTAATTACAGTAGCTAACATCCCCATGTAATCTCCATGAGCACGTTCAATACCACTTTCGGCTTCATTCATACCACGATAGATATTCCCTCCACCAATTACAATGGCAACTTGTACACCTAAATCGGTAACACGCTTAATATCTTGTGCGTATTGTTCAATAATTTTAGGATCAAATGGATCACCATTTTTTTGATGGCCTTGAAGAGCTTCACCAGAAAGCTTGAGTAGAATTCGTTTGTAACGAGGTAGCATAATTTTAGAAAAGTTTTGCAAATAACCCATTTTTTTATTGAGTTGCCAAAAGGAGTTTAAGAAAGTTTAAAGTTTATGGTTTAATGTTTATGGTTTTTCATCTTTTATACTTCTTGCGTCATGCACATCAAGTGAATAACTATTAAAATATATTTTTTATTACATATAACAAATTGCCTTAGGTTTGTTGCCATTACAAAAAAATTGATTTATGAAGTTTATTGTATCATCTTCTTTACTTGCTAAACAACTACAACAGATTAATGGAGTTATTAATGCCAATACTGTTTTGCCAATTCTTGAAGATTTTTTGTTCGAAATAAAAGAGAAAAAACTAAGCGTTACTGCTACGGATTTGGAAACGGTAATGAAAGTGCAATTAGAGGTTGAAAGTAAGACCGATGGAAGAGTGTGTATTCCCCACAAAGTATTGAGCGAATATTTAAAGAATATTCCCGACCAACCGTTGACTTTTAGTATTGATAAATCATTTGCAATCGATATTACAAGTGATAATGGGAAGTATAAAATAATGGGCGAAAATCCTGATAATTTTCCTAAGGAACCAGCAAGTGATGATGCCAACAGTTTTACAATGTCTAGCACTGCATTAGTTACTGCTATTAATAAAACATTGTTTGCTGTTAGTAATGATGATTTGCGTCCTGCAATGACAGGCGTATTTTTTGAATTATCAAAAAAGTCTTTACAATTTGTTTCTACAGATGCACACAAACTTGTGAAATATATCAGAACAGATGTTAGTGCAACCAAAGACGATTCTTTTATAGTGCCACGTAAACCATTAGGCTTATTAAAGAATTCTTTGCCAGATAATGATGATGAATTAACGGTAAGTTATAACAGTAATCATTTATTTGTTAAGCATCCAAATATTCAATTAATATGTAGATTGATTGATGCTCGTTTCCCAGATTATAAAGTAGTGATTCCAGTTGATAATCCTTACAAGCTAGTTGTAAACAAATCAGACTTTCAGGGAGCATTGCGTCGTGTGAATGTGTTTGCAAACAAAAGCACCAATCAGGTTGCATTAAGTATCACTGGCAGTGAATTGCAAATGGCAGCACAAGATGTTGACTTTAGTTTTGAAGGTAATGAAAGAATGAGTTGCCAATTTGATGGTAGCGATTTGCAAATTGCTTTTAATGCTAAATTTTTAATTGAAATGTTGAATGCAGTTGATACCAACGAAATCACTATTGAGCTTTCAACGCCAACAAGAGCTGGTATTATGAAGCCTTCTGAACAAGGAGAAAATGAAGAGTTGTTGATGTTGGTAATGCCTTTGATGCTGAATAATTAAAACATAAGAATTTTTAAAAGCGAAGAGGCTGTCTTATTAAGACAGCCTCTTCGCTTTTAAATTGAGAAACAAATACTACATCCAATAAAGTTCTTTAAAATACTTCATTCTAATTCCTGGAACAAATAGCTTAAAGAAATCTTTGTTTGTAAGAATACCTTTAGTTTTTAAACGATAAAAGTCTATGATATTTCTATAAACCAACGCATAGCTAAAAAATACAATAAGTAGCCAATTATTACTAAGCATATTGTTTTTAACAGCATAAACAAACAACACCATTGGAAGAATAATTGCCAGATAAAAAAGAATAAGCTGTTTCATATTTTTTTTGTTTTGTTTACCTTGAAGGATTAATGTGATAGCGAATATAATTTATTTATAGAAAAGCCACACCTATTTGGTGTGGCTTTTTGTAGAAGAAACTGGAATAAGTTCGAACTTTTTGATTGACGATATTGATAGGTTTTAGCAAAGTGATTTGCTTATGTATTATTAATTTTTTTGTATAAAATCATAGCTGATTTAGTTTGCAAATTTCTAAAATATCGGTGCGACTGATAGTATACTTTAAGGCTAAAATTCTATCTTGAACTTGTAGCAATGAACTTTAGCTTTATCAACAACCGAAATCTAACTACAGTAATGAGCATCAACTTAAGTCAAGCAAGATTTAGTAATGCCTTAGCGGGAAAAGCGAATGAAGATGCTACTAAATTGGACATTATGCCAAACCCAAGTAATGGCGTCTATATAGACAGGTTTACAAGTGCAAAAAATGAAGATTTATGGATAAATGTAATAGAAGTAGTTAGCGGTAAATTTGTAAAATAATCAACCACAAGGCAGCTAAAGGCATCAACTCATTAGGAATAGATTTAAGCAAAAATTATGAAAGTTGTATTTACACTGTAAATATTGCAAGCACACACAAAGTTTTAAACCTGCTTAATTGGTGGAGAATGAAAATTAGTAGCTAAGAAGTATACATATTAAGTAACCTGAATAAATTTAAGCTTAAATGCTATAATGTTAACTAGTAAACATAAAAATCAGAGTTTTTATTGTTTATATTTATCTAAGGTATTCTTGTGGAGATTTGCCAGTAATATTTTTGAAAGCAGTATAAAAAGAAGTATAACTTGTAAATCCTACTTCATATGCTAAAGCCTCCAATGTATTGTTTTTAATAAAGTTGGTATCTAATTGCTTTATTGCCTGCTGTATTCTAATGATTTTTTTATATTCACTAAAAGATACTTTAGAATGAAACTTGAAAACATAAGCGATATGGCTGGCTGGAAGATTTAGTTCTGTAGCCAAATCATCCATAGAAATAGAGTTCTTGATAAAAAAATCGGTACTAAAAGAGATAGCTTCAATTTTTATGATATACTCCTCCAAGTTAGGTGATACAATATTTTTAAGACTTAAGTCTTTTTCAGTTTCAACGTTTTTAACTTGACTCTCAATCTCCCATATTTTTTTCAATAAAACTTCTTTTTTATTTTCCTTTTGGTTATTTTCGACTGTTTCTATTACAATTCGTAAATAGTCAAAGCCATATAATATTTCTTGTTTAATAATGATAATTACAAATGCTGTTAACCAAATTGCAGTAATTAAATAAGAGTCTGCACCTATAATAGTACAAGATTTATTGATGAATAATATTCTAATCAATAAAATCAGAAAAAAGCAGATAGAAATAAATACTGTCCATTTTTTTATAACTAAATACTGTCCTTTTACTTTTTCAATATCACTATTAATCTTCCATATATAAAAATATACTAGGTAAATTATATAAATAAGGCAAATGATGGCCGATAAGTGAATTGTTAGTTTAATTATTTGGAAAAGCCAATTAAAATTTTGATGAATTTGAAGTGTATAAAGTAAAACACAGAGACAAAAAAATGAAAATAAGATTGCGAGATAATTTTTAAAGTACACTTTTTTTGAGTGAATTAACGAAAGAAAGTAAAAAACACAAGATACTGTTCCGATACTAGCAAAAAAAAGATCAATAATAATTATTATTTCATTATTAAATGATAATGTGTATACAGTGAATAATCCATCTGCAAATAAGCGTATTGATGCACAAAGTATAAGTATGCCCAAATAAATATTTACACATTTTATGCATCTTTCTTTGTTTCTGAGTGTAATAATAAAAAAACTTAGAAAACCATTGAATGACGCTAAAAAAAATAATATTCCTGCAAAAAGTAGCAAATTACATTGGATTTATCAATTAAAAAAATAGGATTTATAAGTCGTTAAAATAATGGGAAAAACTGTCTTACATTACCTCAGTATTACAACTTATAATCTAAAAAACGAACTTATTTATAAATGTTATTAATAAAAAAGGAATTAAACAAACGTATTTAAATATTAAACAAAAAGCATTTTGCTGTTAAAAAAATATTCTTGTATTTATTCAACCAATGGGTTCTTATTATTTAAATTCAGATGTAAATAGTTTTGAATATGTTGAAATAGTTTCAAAAATGCCATAATCTGTTTCAAGAATATAATTTTCGATTTCCTAGCAGCAATTTGACTTACACCTTTTCGTTTTATATATATATCTGTACTCCATTTAATTTTTTTATCCCAAGCCCTATGTTCAAAAATTGACTTACCTCTGTTTTTAAACATTGCCCATCTCACCATCTGGTATACCTGTACCAAATGGTGAGACTAGTTTAGATGAAATGTGATAAAATATTATTAGTTACTTAAAAATAAATTCGAAAATATGAAGCTATTTGCTATCAAGATGTTATTTGCCCTGAGTATGGTAATGGGCTTTTCAACGACTTTGCTTTCGCAAAATACGCTAACCACTTTGGGGCTAACCAGTAGTGCCCCAGCTTCAGTGGCGTATAGTTTACGAAAATTGAGCAGTAGCTACACTGGGCCTTTGGTACGTATTTATATGAGTAGCAATGGCAATTATTACGATGTTTATCCTGACCTAACAACTGGATGGTTAACTACTTCTTCAAAAAGATCCACTGCTATTACTTATGGGGCAGCAATTACTGCTGCAGGTTCGGGTGATCTGTCTTCCCTTAATGCAAACTGTACTATTGCAATATGGTATGACCAAAGTGGTAATGGTAGACATATTTATCAACCCACAGCAGCAAGTCAACCCGACATTACGGCTTCTGGTACAACTTCTCCTAAAATTAAAGTTAATGGAAACAATAAACCTGCCGCCAATTTTGATGGGTTATCAAATTATTTGCAAACAAGTGCTGCAGCTACTTGGCTAAGTGGTACTGGTTATTCTATTTCGGCAGTAGTAGAAACACCCGGCACTACCAACACTAACTATATTATTGGAACCTTAAAAACTGCTACTACTTCTACTAATACTGGTTTGCACTTCGGGCAAAGAAGTAATACTGAATTTACGCTAGCTCAATATAGTGATGATGCCGCTTATGTCATTACACAGAATACTGGGACATCATTAAGAACTGTCACTAAATATGCCGGAAATGGGGGGTCTGCTGCATGGCTCAATGGTACTTCTTTAGGTACAAATACCAACCCTAATGCCAATTTTACTTCTTCTATTGGAGCTTTAAATATTGGATGCGGGTACACAAATACCACTGTCTCTGCAGGTTTTTGGTTAGGAAATATTTCAGAAATCCTTATTTTCTCAAGTGAATTGTCTGATGACGAACGTCAATTAGTAGAAGCCAATCAGGCAACTAGTTTTGGAGTTACGGTTCCGAATGCACCAACCATTTCTGCACAGCCGTCAACCACTGCTCAAACGATATGTTTAAATGGTACATCAACCAATTTGAGTGTAACTGCAAGTGTAAATAATGGATCAATCTCCTACCAATGGTATAGTAATGCATCGGCAAGTAATACCACTGGCACAATAATTAATGGGGCAACTAGTAGCAGTTATACTCCAATTACTACAGCTACAGGATCTACCTATTATTATTGTGTATTGACCAATAGTTCATCAGGATATACTACGACCTCAAATGTTTCTGGAGCTGTCACAATACGTTCAGCATTTACTGCAGGAGCCATTAGTACTACTGGCCAAACAATTTGCAGTGGTGGTACACCAACAGTTATCGGTAGTGCCACGGCGTCAAGTGGTGGTGATGGATCAATTACCTACTCGTGGAGATCGTCTGCAAATACTTATGGATCAGCCATATCTGGTGCTACCAGTGCTACGTATACACCACCTTCCGGTTTAGCTACAACAACAAGTTATAGAAGATATGGTAACGATGGTACTTGCACTACTACACCAACAGTCTCTACCGGAACTTGGACGGTGACTGTTAAATCCACATCCACATCAACAACTAATACAAGCATTTGTCCAAGTGCTTTACCATATACTTGGAATGGCTTAACATTTACAACAGCGGGTAGCCAAACTGCACATTTAACTAACAGTGTTGGTTGTGATAGTGCTGCAACATTAAATCTTACAGTAAAAACAAATACCACAAGTACAACTAATAAAAGCATTTGCCCAAATGCTTTACCCTATAGTTGGAATGGTTTACGAAGTGCAGCAGGAACTTATACATTTACAACTACAAATTCTCAAGGTTGTGATAGCACAGCAACATTGAACCTAACAGTAAAAACAAGTACTGCAAGTACAACTAATACAAGTATTTGCCCAAATGCATTGCCCTATAGTTGGAATGGAATAAATAGAGTATCAGCAGGAACATATACTTATACCACAACGAATAGCCAAGGTTGTGATAGTGCTGCAACATTAAATCTTACAGTAAAAACAAATACTACAAGTACAACTAATATAAGCATTTGCCCAAGTGCATTGCCCTATAGTTGGAATGGAATAAATAGAGTATCAGCAGGAACATATACTTATACCACAACGAATAGCCAAGGTTGTGATAGTGTTGCAACATTGAATTTAACTGTTAAATCCACATCCACATCAACAACTAATACAAGCATTTGTCCAAGTGCATTGCCCTATAGTTGGAATGGAATAAATAGAGTATCAGCAGGAACATATACTTATACCACAACGAATAGTCAAGGTTGTGATAGTGCTGCAACATTAAATCTTACAGTAAAAACAAATACTACAAGTACAACTGATGTAAGTATTTGCCCAAGTGCTTTACCCTATAGTTGGAATGGCTTAACATTCACAACGGCAGGTAGCCAGACTGCACATTTAACTAACAGTGTTGGTTGTGATAGTGCTACAACATTGAATTTAAATGTTAAATCCACCTCAACATCATCAACAAGTGTAACATCTTGCGATAGTCTAAATTGGAATGGCACGAAATACACAACAAGTGGTACTTATACATACACCACATCTAATGCTGCTGGCTGCGATAGTACAGCTACCTTAGACTTAACAATTAATCATTCAAGTACGTCATCAACAAGTGTAACATCTTGCGATAGTCTAAATTGGAATGGCACGAAATACACAACAAGCGGTACTTATACTTATACCACATCTAATGCTGCTGGCTGCGATAGTACAGCTACCTTAAACTTAATAATTAATAATACAAGTTCAATATCTACAATATTCACTTGTGATAGTTTAAACTGGAATGGAACAAAATACACAGCAAGTGGTACTTATACTTACACCACGCCTAATGTTAATGGCTGCGATAGTATCGCTACTTTAATCTTAACAATTAACAATTCAAGTTCAATATCTACAATATCTGCTTGTGACAGTCTAAATTGGAATGGAACGACATACACAGCAAGTGGTACTTATACTTACAGCTCAACTAATGCTGCTGGCTGCGATAGTACAGCTACCTTAAACTTAACCATTAACAATTCAAGTTTATCATCAACAAGTCTAACAACTTGTGATAGTTTAATTTGGAATGGCACAAAATACACAGCAAGTGGTATATATACTTACAGAACAACTAATGCTACTGGCTGTGATAGTATCGCTACTTTAGACTTAACCATTAACAATTCAAGTATATCATCAACAAGTCTAACATCTTGTGATAGTTTAATTTGGAATGGCACAAAATACACAGCAAGTGGTATATATACTTACAAAACAACTAATGCTACTGGCTGTGATAGTATCGCTACTTTAGACTTAACAATTAACAAATCAAATACATCATTAACAAATCTTTCGGGTTGTGATAGTTTAATTTGGAATGGCACAACATATACAGCAAGTGGTACATATATTTATTCAACCACCACAACTAGTGGTTGTGATAGTACTGCTACTTTAAGTTTAACAATTAATCATCCAAGTGCGTCTACAAATAACTTAAGTATTTGTCCATCTCAATTACCATACACTTGGAATGGTTTAACATTTACTGCTGCAGGTACACAAGTTGCACATTTAAATAATGCTGTTGGTTGTGATAGTGCTGCCACATTAAATCTAGATGTAATTACTTTACCTGTTGTAGCAGGAACCATCAGCGGTGGTGGTGTAATTGTATTAAGTGGAGCTAATAATACCACACTTACATTAAGTGGTTATACAGGATCGATTCAATGGCAGTCTTCTACCAATGCAAATTCAGCTGGTTTCTCTAACATAGTTGGAGCTACAAATGCTAGTTATACAGCTAATAATTTATTAGTAGCTACCTACTATCGAGCATTTGCAAGTAATGGCTTCTGTACTGATACTTCATCAAGTGTAACAATATCTATGCTTGCAGCACCATCTATTACTTATGGTGTTAGTGGCACAAAAGGCTACCTTACCAATTCTGCCATCACACCACTTACACTTACCAATACTGGAGGAGCCATACCTTCTGTGTTAGCAGGAAGTTCAACTGCTTTTGTAGGTGATGGTAATCGTAATGGAGATGGCCATGATGGTGTTGGCACAGCTGCGAATTTACAAACTCCAATTAATTTAAGTATAGATGCAAGTGGTAATAATTTGTATTTTGGGAATGGTAATATTGTTAGAAAAGTTACGATGTCGGGTGCAGTTGTATCAACATTAGTTCCTTCAACTGCTGGATTAAGTTCAGAACAAACTGGGTATTGTAGTGATAATGCTGGTAATGTTTATTTAGCTAATGGTTGGAATGGCTCTGTTATTAAAGTATCTTCAACTGGCACGCTATCTAATTTTGGAAATATTGGTACATTCCATCAAAATACAACCATTGACAGTTACGGTAATGTATACACATTTGATTTTAATGGTAATATAAAAAAAATAAGTCCAGCTTCTGTAGTATCAACTTTTGCAACGGGTTTTTCTTTATGGGGGCATATGGCTGTTGATGCCAATGACAACATTTTTGCTACCAATCCAGCAACCTTAAAGGTATTCAAGATTACACCAAACGGAACTGTAAGCATATTTGCTGGTAGTGGAACAAATAGTATGGTAGATGGTACTGGAACAGGTGCAAGTTTTCAAGCGCCAAATAGTATAACACTTCAAAAATCAACAGGAGATATTTATATAGTTGATAATGGTTCTATTCGTAAGATTACCGCTGCTGGCGTTGTTACTACTATCGCACAAAATGGATGTAACGGTGTGGTTGTTACTCCTACTGGACAAATTTATTATTCAGCAAATTCAGCAATATACTCTATTTCAAGTTTAGGTTATTCAATTAGCCCAGCCTTACCAAGTGGTTTAAGTTTCAATAGTACTAATGGAGCCATTAGTGGTACACCAACTGTAACTACTGCAGCTACAACTTATACCATTACAGCTACTAACGCAGCTGGCAGCAGCAGCACTACATTAACTTTTGCTACTGGCCCAACAAATACCATTACGCTGTCTTCAGCTGCTGGTACAGATGCACAAACAAAATGTGCTAATACAGCTATTACAAATATTACTTATAATACAGCTACTGCAACAGGTGCCACATTTACTGGATTACCATCAGGGGTAACAGGAACTTGGGCATCAAACGTGGTTACGATCAACGGTACGCCAACAGTGGCAGGAAGTTATGCTTATACAGTTACATTAACAGGTGGTGTTGGAACTACTACAGCATCAGGAACAATTACTGTGAAAGCGTTGCCAGTTATTGTAAGTCAATCAACAACTGCTCAATCAGTTTGCCAAAATGCTACTTCGGCTGCCTTTTCCATAACTGCAACAGGTGCTGCATTAACCTATCAGTGGTATAGTAATACCACTGCCCTTAATTCAAATGGCATTGCTTTAAATGGAACATCAACGTATAACTATACCCCATCAAGTTCTACACTTGGAACATCATATTATTATGGTGTTGTTACTAGTAATGGATGTATAGCTACTTCTTCAATATCTGGTGCGGTTACTGTTTATGCCAATACCATAACATTAACTTCTGATTCTGGAACAAATAAGCAAATTGCCTATATTAATAATGCAATTAGTAAGATTACCTATGCTGCTCAAGGAGCTGTGGGTGCTAGTTTTACTGGTTTGCCAAATGGCGTAACAGGTAGTTTCCTCAATAATGTAATTACAATCAGTGGAACGCCAACAGTTAATGGTATTTATAATTATACCATAACACTAACAGGAGGTTGTGCTTCGGTTACTGGTAGCATTACAGTAGCTTCGGTAGCTATAACATCGGATGCTACTAACAATACCATTTGTGCAGGAACTCCTGTAACATTTACAGCAACACCATCATTTGCTAACAATCCTACTTATCAATGGAAGAAAAACGGAATAGGTATTGCAGGTGCAACAGATAGTACTTACACAACTACTGGACTTGTAAACAATGATGTAATAGCAGTGGAGATGACTTTAACAGCTGCTACTGGTGGTAAAGGAATCGTCATTTCCAGTGGACTAATACAAAATTTAGATGCTAATAAAACAGCCAGCTATGCTGGTACAGGTAATACTTGGTATGACATAAGTGGTTCTAATAATAATGGAACTTTAAATTCTGCCACTTTTGCAACTACCAGTGGCTTCTCTTATTTTAATATGGGTAGTTCTGCTATTAGTGCCCCTGTAGCAAAAAATGCTTCTATGACCTATAATGTATGGGGAAAATCTAATTCGGGTTCTAACAATAATATGATATTTAATGCTGGTAATGATGGAAATGGTCCAGATTTATGGTTTACTTATGATAATTTTTTTTGGAATACCTGGGATAATGCTAGTAATTCATTTAATGTATCTAATTCCATTGTGGATGCTAATTGGCATAATTACACCGTGGTAGTTGATGCTGCTACAAATAACACTAAACTTTATTTTGATGGGGTATATAA
>CANGOT010000057.1 GCA_947455425.1 Chitinophagaceae bacterium
GTTACCATATACCTGGAATGGTTTAACCTTTAATGCAGCAGGTTCTCAAACCTATCATACAACAAATTCAGTTGGTTGTGATAGTGCTGCAACATTGAACTTAACTATTAAAGCAATATCTACATCAACAACAGATATAGCTATTTGCCCAAGTGAGTTGCCATATACCTGGAATGGTTTAACCTTTAATGCAGCAGGTTCTCAAACCTATCACACAACAAATGCAGTTGGTTGCGATAGTGCTGCAACATTGAACTTAACTATTAAAGCAATATCTACATCAACAACAGATATAGCTGTTTGCCCAAGTGAGTTGCCATATACCTGGAATGGTTTAACGTTTAATGCAGCAGGTTCTCAAACTTACCACACAACCAATGCTGTTGGTTGCGATAGTGCTGCTACATTGAACTTAACTGTTAAAGCAATTTCTACATCAACAACAGATATAGCAATTTGCCCAAGTGAGTTGCCATATACTTGGAATGGTTTAACCTTTAATGCAGCAGGTTCTCAAACTTACCACACAACCAATGCTGTTGGTTGCGATAGTGCTGCAACATTGAACTTAACTATTAAAGCAACAAGCACATCAACAACAGATATCACCATTTGTCCAAATGCATTACCATATAGCTGGAATGGCTTAACCTTCTCAGTTGCTGGCACTCAAACTGCTACATTAACAAATGCAATAGGATGCGATAGTTTAGCCACATTGAACTTGATGGTAAAAGATACTACAACCTCTTTAACAACTACCAGCTCTTGTAATAGCTTTTTATGGAATGGACAAACCTATACTGCAAGTGGTACATATACCTGGAAAGGTACAAATGCCGCAGGTTGCGATAGTATTGCAACATTAGTATTAACTATTAACACATCGCCTGCACAGCCAATTATTACCACATCTACTGCAAATGTTACCATACCAGCAACTGGTGTTGCTTATGGTTGTACTACAGTAAGTGGTGCAGTAGCTTATGTATGGAGTTATACAGGTACAGGCGTAACAATTGCAAGTGGTCAAAATACAGAAAATATTACTGCTGATTTTGCTGATAATGCAACACTTGGTGACATACAAGTGATAGCTGTAAGTTTCAATGGTTGTAATAGTCCTACTGCAACTGTGAGTATTACATTGCCAGTTGTAATAAGTAGTTTCACTGCTGAAAAAGCAAATAACACAACTCTTGTTAAATGGACTACTGCATCTGAAATCAATAGCAAAAACTTTGAAATTCAAAGAAGCATTGATGGTAAACTATTCACAACAATAGGTAGTGTTGAAGCAAAAGGTAATAGCACCATCACAAGCAATTATAGCTTTGTTGATGCAAATCCTTTTGTTGGAATTAACTACTACCGTTTGAAACAAGTTGATCAAAATGGTAAGTATACCTTATCTGCTGTGAAACAAGTTAGCTTTGATAATGGTGGTAAATTCATCGTGAATATTTATCCAAACCCAGTAGCCGATATCTTAAATGTTCGTTTAACCAATGGTGAAGCTAAACAAATAAGAATTGTAAGTACATTGGGTAAAGTACTTTATTCAACAGAGGTAATTGCTGCTAATGGCGTTACTCAAATACCGGTAAGTAATCTTTCAAAAGGTACTTATTTTGTTGAAGTCATCACCAATAATAATAGAGCCGTTGAGAAGTTTATAAAGAACTAGTCTATAGTCATCTATTATAACTAATAATTAAAAAGCCCATCGAGCAATTGCTTGATGGGCTTTTTAGTTTTCTGGCAAGATGTTAAATTTTTGATTTTAACATATTTTAACAAAATTCTATGAAAAAGGTGCTTCATTTTTGGCTTATCATTTATTTATTCAATAATTAAAATTTAAAGAAAATGAGTATTAAGTATTATTTGAAGCCCAATTACATTTCATCAAATCCTAACGATCAAGCTGCAAGGGTGCAAGCCAAGAATACTTTTGGAATAGATGAAATTGTAAAACGCATTGTTAAAAGAGGAACCACTCTTACCGAAACAGATATCAGGGCTGTGTTGCTGTTGGCTTTTGAAGAAATTGCAGATGCGGTATCAGAAGGAAATAATATTGTGCTTCCCTTGTTTAATATTCGTCCTACTATTCAAGGTATTTTTACTGATATGAATGACAGCTTCGATGCATCGAGGCACCGTATGAAAGCATCTTTAACTGCAGGATTCATTTTAAACAAAAAAATGAAATCTGCAACTGTTGAAAAAATTGCAACAAGTATTATTAGCCCAGACATTATAGATTTTACCGATGTTAGAACCAATACACATAACCAAGCCAGTAAAGGAGGTATTGCTATTATTACTGGCAGCGAATTGAAGTATAACCCAACCAATGCTGATGAGGGAATATATTTCCTAAACACTGCTACAAATGCTGAAACTAAAGCCACTGAGATAGCACAAAGAACCGAAAGTAAACTGATGTTTATGATACCAGATACTTTGGTTGCAGGTATCTATTACGTTGAAGTTAGAAAGGCTTATACCAATGCTAAAAGCATTAGAAGTGATGCATATGAAACTAACCTGATAGTTGTTTAGTTGTTTTTACTGTTTATATAGGTTGATGGGTTGTTTAAGAAAGCGGGTTGCCTGATAAGCAATCCGTTTTTATTGGTAGTATGTGCACCAGATTTGCATACTTGTATCAAGAACCAAGTTGTTCTTTATGATTAGAAAGTAAAGTGCTTTAGCTGCTAAATCACGATGACTTAGCAGCAGAACCCAACTATTTTAGCTGCTAAGTAAACCTACTGTAGCAGCAAAGAAACTTTGTCTTAGCAGCTAAAACAATTTAATGATCAACTCATGTTAAACAACATTGTTGTGATGGGTGATTTTGGGATGCTCTTGTTGTATTATTTGTTAATACATCTAAGAAAAACAGTAAAACATTTTTATCATATCTTACTCAAAACAAAAACCCCATTATAAAATTTATAATGGGGTTTGGTTTAAATTAGGGGGATGTATTTGTTGTATCTTAATAGGTATTGATTCTGCATATTTTAACTGCAACCTAAACTGTTACCACAGTTCAAGCATTTATAGCAGGTTCCACTTCTTACAGTAATATGTCCACAAGTATTACAAGAAGGAGCATCGCTTTGCATTGATTTAGCAGCAGCATTCATCATATCTAAACCACTATCTACTTTTACAGCAGCAGTAGCTCTTTGTAATTTTTGAGGTGCTGGTGAAGTAGTAACATTAGCACTTGGTGCAGTAATGTGTACACTACTTAATTCTGGTGAACCTAAATAGCTTAAATCATTATCGCCTTCACCTGTGTTTCCTACTTCTGGTCTGTCTAAAACGTGAACTAAATCTGTTCTACCTAAGTATTCATAAGCCAATGCTCTGAATACAAAGTCAACTAAACTAGTGGTTGTTTTAATATTTGGATGATCTACCATTCCTGCTGGTTCAAAGCGGGTGAAAACAAATTTCTCAACAAACTCTTCTAATGGAACACCATATTGTAAGCCAACAGAAATAGCTATGGCAAAGCAGTTCATCAAGCTTCTTACGGTACTTCCTTCTTTAGCTAAATCAACAAATATTTCACCTAAAGTGCCATCTGTATATTCTCCTGTTCTTAAGAAAATAGCTTGTCCGTTAATCTTAGCTTTTTGGGTAAAGCCTCTGCGTTTGCTTGGTAATGCTTTTCTTTCTACAATAGAAGATAAAGCACGTTTTAACTGTGTATCGGTAGAAGCGTTCATTCTTTTAGTAACTTCTTCTAAAAGGTCTTCTACAGAAAGGGTGCTTAAGTCAACTATATTCGTTTCTCGTTTCTCGTTTCTTGTTTCGTTTACAGATTCACTTACTACTTCCTCACTTGCAGAATCTTCTGTCTTTTTCTTTTTATCTGCTTTATTACTTAATGGTTGGCTAAGTTTACTGCCATCTCTATATAAGGCACAAGCTTTTAAACTTAGTTCCCAACTTAATTTGTATGATTCCTCAATTTCTTCAACAGTTGCTTCGTTAGGAAGATTGATTGTTTTAGAAATAGCACCACTTAAGAAAGGTTGGCAAGCTGCCATCATTCTAATATGACCATGAGCGTGAATAAAACGAGTGCCTTTGTTGCCACATTTGTTGGCACAATCAAACACTGAGTAATGTTCTTCTTTTAAATAAGGAGCTCCTTCAACTGTCATAGTACCGCATATATAATCTCCTGCTGCTTCAATTTCTTCATCTGTGAAGCCTAATTCTTCTAATACATTCAAACCGTAATCGTTGATTTGATCTTGAGTGAAACCTAAACGCAATAAACACTCTTCGCCTAAAACATATTTATTAAATACAAAGTTGATGGCAAATGCAGCTTTTAAACCACTTTCTAATTTTGCAATTTCATCTGCTGTAAAGCCTTTTGCGGCAAGAGTTGCAGCATTGATGTATGGAGATCCTGCAAAGCTTCCCGAGCCTACAGCATATTTTTCAATCGCTTTAATTTCTTCTTGTGTATAACCTAAAGTTTCAAGAGCATTTGGTACTGCACCATTGATGATTTTGAAATATCCACCACCAGAAAGTTTTTTAAATTTAACCAATGCAAAATCTGGTTCAACACCTGTAGTATCGCAATCCATTACTAAACCAATGGTTCCTGTTGGAGCAATAACAGTTGTTTGAGCATTTCTATAACCATATTGTTCACCCATTTGAACTGCATCATCCCAGGCTTTAGTAGCAGCTTTTAAAAGAGCATCTGTACAATATTGTGCTTTAATACCAACTGGTTTCAAACTTAATCCTTCATAAGCACCATCAGCATCGTAAGCAGCAGCACGGTGGTTACGCATAACACGCAACATATCTGCTTTGTTTTCTTCATACTTAGCAAAAGCTCCTAAGAAACTTGCCATTTCTGCCGATGTTTTGTAAGCAACACCAGTCATAATAGCTGTTATTGCACCAGCAATACCACGAGCTTCTTCGCTGTCATAGGCAATACCACTAATCATTAATATGGTACCAAGGTTTGCAAAACCTAAACCTAAAGTTCTGTAGTCGTAAGAAAGTTGGGCTACTTCTTTACTTGGAAACTGTGCCATTAATACACTGATTTCTAATACAACAGTCCATAAACGGCTGATATATTCGATACCTTCAATATCAATGCTATTTGTTTCTTCGTTAAAGAACTTTCTAAGGTTGATGGATGCTAAATTACAAGCAGTATTATCAAGGAACATATACTCGCTGCAAGGGTTAGAAGCGTTGATACGTCCACCTTGTGGGCATGTATGCCATTCGTTAATAGTAGTATCGTATTGTGTTCCAGGATCTGCACAACGCCAGGCAGCATAAGAAATTTTATTCCAAACATCTCTTGCAGGAATTGATTTCATGGTTCTGCCGTCGGTTCTTGCTTTTAAATCCCAGTTACCATCTTCTTCTAATACTTTAAAGAATTCGTTTGGAATACGAACAGAGTTGTTAGAGTTTTGTCCGGCAACAGTAGCATAAGCTTCGCCTTCATAATGATTATCGTATCCTTGAGCTATTAAGGCAGCTACCTTATCTTCTTCTTTTACTTTCCAGTCAATAAATTCCATTACTTCTGGATGATCTAAATCTAAACAAACCATTTTAGCAGCACGGCGTGTTGTGCCACCACTTTTTATAGCACCTGCACTTCTATCACCAATTTTTAAGAAGCTCATTAAACCACTTGAAGTGCCACCACCACTTAATTTTTCACCACTACCACGTATTTGAGAGAAGTTGGTACCAACACCACTACCATACTTAAATATTCTAGCTTCACGCACCCATAAATCCATAATACCACCATCATTTACTAAATCATCACTAACACTTAATATAAAACAAGCGTGAGGTTGTGGACGTTCATAAGCATTGGTTGATTTACTTAATTCTTTTGTAACAGGATCAACATAATAATGACCTTGCGGTTTACCAGTAATACCATAACTTTCGTGTAAGCCAGTATTGAACCATTGTGGGCTATTAGGCACACAAGATTGATTTAATATACTGTATACTAATTCTTCGTAGAAAACAGTAGCATCTTGTTCACTTGCAAAATAACCATAACGCTCACCCCACACTTTCCAGCAGTTAGCCATACGATGAGCCACTTGTTTAGCAGAAGTTTCTCTACCAAGTGAGCCATCAGCTTGAGGTACACCAGCTTTTCTAAAATATTTTTGTGCAATAATATCTGTAGCAATCTGGCTCCATTGTTTTGGAACTTCTACATTATTCATCTCAAACACTTTTTCGCCAGTAGGGTTTTTAATAACACTGCTGCGATAATCGTATTCAAATTGGTCGAAGGGAGAAACGCCGTCTTTGGTGAAGCGGCGACAGAACTGTAAGCCTTTGTTAGCGTTGTTTTGTGACATATATGAATCGTTTAATTGGGGGTGGTTAGTATTATTTGTTAATATGAAATTAATATTCAGACAGAGGACGAAAATATCAGTCGGTAACTTTTAAACCAAACATTTGATTTCAACAAACTGTGGATAAACTATGTGGATTACCTTATAATGCAAATGGGTATTGATTTATAGGAAATGTTCACACTTTTAACCCTGTTTGTGTACAAATTTTGCTTTGAAAATTTGCGAAAGTCCTCTTTGTAGTAACGATGCGGTTTTGCAGTTATTATGATACCTAGGGTATTTAGATTTGCACAGGTGTGGATAAAACTAGTTGGATTTTAGTGGATGTTTTACAGGGAAAGTTTAGGTCTAAGCAATATTGCTGGATGATAGAATGTGGTTGACTGTGCATTAGCGTGTTTTTATGTGGATGATCAAGCAGGAATGCACCAATAACCAAAGAGGGGCTTGAATTTGCACAGGGATATAAAAAGTTTTCTATTTAATGAGTAGTCTGTTAATAGTGTTTATTTCACCATAGAACCATAAAGTAGGGGCGTACTTGCTTTTACATTTTATTAACTTTATTTCTTATTTTTGAAAAATGAAAACTTTAACGCTACACATACCTGATTCTTTAGAGATGAATGATAAAGACCTTGCTATGTTGATAGCAACAAAACTTTATGAACAAAGTAAACTTTCTTTGGGGCAAGCAGCAGAGCTTGCAGGTTTAACTAAAAGAACTTTTGCAGAGCTGCTTGCGAACTACAATGTTTCTATCTTCAATTTTCCTGCTTTAGATATATCAAAAGATGTAGCAAATGCCTAAAACAATTATCTCCGATACTAGTTGTTTTATTATACTAAACAACATAGGCGAATTGGAGTTGCTGCACAAACTTTATGGACAAATAATAACCACAATTGACATTGCAATTGAATACGGAGAAATACTTCCTGAATGGGTTGAAATAGCCACTGTTGTAGATAAATATAAACAACAACTCTTAGAATTGCAAATAGATAAAGGCGAGTCGAGTGCTATTGCATTGGCTCTTGAAACACCCAATAGTACCATCATTTTAGATGATTATAAAGCCAGGAAAATAGCAAAACAACTTGGTATTAATTATACAGGAACAATTGGTGTGATAATTAAGGCAAAACTGAATGGTATTATTCCTTCCATTAAACCAATTCTTGAAAAAATAAAACAAACTGACTTTCGTATTAGTGTAGAGCTAGAACTACAGGCTTTGCTGGCAGCAAAGGAATAATGCTTTTATCTCAACCGCAAAGTACGCAAAGTTTTTTCGTAGAAAAAACGCAAAAATTGTTCAAACCTTTATTTCCTTTGTATTTCTTAATTGCATGCCTTTGCGGTTGAATAAAAAATATTTTTTCAACCCAAATGCAACAAAATGGGAGCAACTATTGTCTTAGTAGTATATCTTTCAAACCTAAACTGTTGTGTATGAGAAAATATTTAGTTTTAGTGTGCTGTTTATTTTTTATTACTGCAAAAAGTGATGCTCAATATGTGAATATTCCTGATAGTAATTTTAGGAAATTTTTAATACAACAATATCCAGCTTGCTTTAATAGTGCTAAAATGTTGGATACTGTTTGTGCAAAAAATTCAACAAAATACTCTCTTGCAATACTTAGTAACCCTGTAGTTAGAAATATGACTGGAATTGAGTATTTTCAAAACCTTAAGAGCATTAATATTTCTGTTGGTAGTCATGTAATTTCAATTCCTAAGTTGCCTCTTAATTTAAGAACACTTTCAATTACTAGCGATAGTTTAACAACTTTGCCGATTTTGCCTGATAGTTTACAAAACTTATACACTTTGGGAACACCATTGATAAGTCTCCCGACTCTACCATCTTCATTGAGCAACTTAAATTGTGGCGGAGGGCGACTCACCTTTCTTCCAAACTTGCCTAATAGTTTAACCTATCTTAATTGTAGTACTAATAATATTTCTATTCTACCAGCAATACCTTATGGCTTAAAAAGTCTCATCTGTAATGAAACTAAATTATCTAATTTGCCGATTTTGCCTGATAGTCTTAATGAACTAGACATATCTGTATGTTTATTTACAAGATTACCCACACTTCCCCAAAAACTAAAAAAACTTACTTGTGGAGATAATAATATTTCAGTTTTAAATAACTTGCCTCCTTATCTAACAAAATTAGATATAAATGGCTCTGGTATTAATTGTATAACAAAATTACCAAATACATTAAAATCTTTAGGAGCTACTTTTAATTGGCAAATCTTTTGTCTCCCTAATTTCCCTGATAGTTGCGTTTATTCAGATAATCTTAATTATTCTACGCTAATTCCACCAGTTGATATTTGCAATCCTACCAACAACCCTAATCATTGCCAATCATTTCCAGTTATTCAATCTTTTGTATATACTGATAAAAACACTAATGGTGTATTTGATATAAATGAATATCCAAAGCATAATCTCAAACTCACATTGTCCAACTACAATTATTCCTATACAAACACACAAGGTATAGCATATACAAGTACAGACAGTTTAGGTACCTACACCATTACAGCAACACCACCTAACTTCTACAATGTAGTACCAGCAAGCTACACACATAATTTTACTAGTTATGATACTTTGGTAATAGACACATTTACCTTACAACCAACTGTTTTAATAGATAGTATTGCCATTAAACTAACCCCAACAAATTGGGCTGCTCGTGCTGGGCGTGCTTATCCCTATTTGGTGAATTATGAAAATTTAGGTACAACGGTTTTAAGCAATACAGTTGTTAGTTTAAACTATGATAATATTTTGTTGAATTATGATAATAGTTCTGTTGGTGGGGTTACAAATAGCAGCAGCGGTTTAAGTTTAAATATTGGCAATATTGTGCCAGGGCAAACGGGTGATTTTGTTGCTTACTTTACTGTGAAGCCTGCAGCAAAATTGGGTTCTAACGTTACAAGTGTTGCTAGTATTACAACTAATACTGTTGCTGCTACTGATAGTGTGCAATCTGTTGTTAGTGGTAGTTACGACCCTAATGATAAACAAGCAACACCAAGTTTAACCACCCAACAAGTAGCTGATGGAAATTATATAAACTATACGATTCGTTTTCAAAACACTGGCACAGACACAGCTTTTAATGTGGTGATTGCAGATACTTTAGACAGCAAATTAATGGCTACTGAATTGCAGATGGTGGGTAGTTCTCATAACTGCAAAACCACTGTTAAAGACAATATTATTTTCTTTGAATTCCTGAATATTTATTTGCCTGATAGTAATGTGAATAAGACTGGTAGCAATGGTTTTGTGAGTTTTAAATTAAAACCTGTTTCGTCTGTAGTTGCTGGCACAACCATACCTAATAAAGCGGCTATTTATTTTGATTATAATAGCCCTGTAATTACTAAAACAGCAAATACTATTATTCAAAATCCCTTGCCTTTGCAATTGCTTAATTATGAAGCCTCCCCAACCCCTCCAAAGGAGGGGGTTAAAAACTGGAAAGTTTTAAATAAATGGACAACTGCTAATGAAGTGAATACTTCGCATTTTATTGTTCAAAGAAGTGAGGATGGAAGAATATATAAATCTGTTGGAAGTATTGCTGCTAAAGGATTTGGTGAGTATAGTTTTATTGATAATAGTTTGCTATCAGGTTTTGAAACAGTTTATTATCAATTGCAAATGGTTGATAAGGATGGAAAATTTACTTACAGCAAAGTGGTTAAAATAAGTTCAAATATTGAAACATTGGATGGTGTAATGATTGTAGAGAACCCTGCTAGACATCAATTAAAATTGAATGTTATAGCATCATCTTTAAACAATACAATTGCAAGTGTATTGAATGCACAAGGAAAGATAGTGAAAGCATTTACTTTGAAACAAGGCTATCAAACAATTGATATTTCTGGGTTTGCTGATGGTGTATATTATTTGCAAACAAAAATTGGAAGTCACAAATTGGTGGTAGAATAAATGCCGTCTGAAAAGAAATATCTTGTTGCTAGTATTATACTTTTTTTAGTAGAAGTGTTTATTGGTATTTATGTACACGATACTATTGTGCGTCCATATATAGGCGATTTGCTATTTGTTGTGCTGTTGTATTGTATGCTTAAAGCTGTTTGCAATATGGCAGTTATGAAAGCTGGAATAGTTGTATTGTTGTTTGCTTATTTAGTTGAGACGCTACAGTATTTTAATATTGCTAATGTATTGGGACTTGGTAATTATAAATTTGCCAGAATACTTATAGGCAATTCTTTTTCCAGGGCAGATATGGCTTGTTACACCATTGGAATAGCAATTGTTTTACTGGTTGAAAAACTTAACCATAAACAGGTGTTTTAATATCGTGGTAGAAAAGAAATTTCCAATGTTGCTGTGTACCTTCATCCCACCATTGCTGGCGTAGCTGCATACATTTTTTTCCATCAAAATCGTACTTAGCAACAAACTTTGTTTTCATTTGTTGAATCTGAGGGGCATCGTCTCCACCAAAGAAAATAGTTTCGTTATTTTCTCTTATCCAAAAAACCTGATGATGTGGGCTATGGGCTGCTGTGGTTTGATGTTGAATATAATTATCAATAACCCCATCTCCATCTAACCATTTTACTTGTGGGTGATTTTGCAGCACAGATATTTCTTCATTCATAAAACTTGGAAAACCTGTATCCATTGCAAAATCAAATTCTTTTTGCTGCACATAATAAGTGGCGTTTTCAAAAGCAAGATGATAATTTCCAAGTCTGTCTTTTTTACTAATACCTCCAGCATGGTCTTTATGTAAATGACTCATTAAAACTTTGGTAACTCTTTCGGGTGGAATGCCAGCTGATAAAAGGTTTTGATGAATTTGAAGCTGACCATTCTTACTGAAGCCCAAACCTGTATCAAGCAATAAAACATCGGTATTTGTAATCACAACAAATGGTTGCACCTCTACTA
>CANGOT010000058.1 GCA_947455425.1 Chitinophagaceae bacterium
ATAGAAAAAGATGCTTCTTTTCCTAGTGGACATACATCAACAGCATTTGCATTAGCAACCTCCTTATCTATACAATATAAAAAATGGTATGTTGTTGTACCTGCTTTTGCCTGGGCTAGTAGCGTTGGTTATTCCAGAATGTATTTAGGAGAACACTATCCAACAGATGTGCTAGCTGGTGCCGCTATAGGCATTGGCAGTGCTTATGTTAGTGAATGGTTAAATAAAAAATTTTTAAGAAAAATAAGTAATGCAAATAAGAAAAGCAACTATAGTAGATATTGAAGCCATTCAATCCATTTCAAAAATTACTTGGGGAGATACCTATACCTTTTTACCCAATGGTCAAATGGAGTTTATGCTAGATTGGATGTATAGCACAACATCATTACAAAGTCAAATGCAAAATGGTCATCAATTTTTTGTTGCTGAGGTTGATGATAATGTTGTTGGCTTTGCTTCCACATCAATACAAGAATCTAATATTTACAAGTTAAATAAATTATATGTTTTGCCCTTAACTCAAAAAAACGGAGCAGGGAAAGCTTTACTGCAAAGGGTTATAGCGTTTACAAAAGAAAATGGAGGAAAAGAAATTCAACTTCAAGTGAATAGAAACAATAACGCTAAAGACTTTTATTTAAAACACGGCTTCAGCATTTTATACGAGGCAGATTTTGAAATTGGCAACGGCTATTTTATGAATGATTATGTGATGGGTTTACAATTATAAGCTCGAACTATCTTTTAATATGATAAAACTGTTTTTGTTGTTGTTATATAAGTTACCCACTTTAAAAAAAGTAACATTTTTAAAAGCCTGATCGCTTCTTAAACCTTCACGAGAATAAATTCTTTGTTTAACACTATTATTATCCTGACTTACAACAACGGGTTTATCAGTATAAAAAGATCCCTTATTTTGATCCCATATTAGTTCATGACACCACAAAGTATCGTGTTTCGTAGTATACAAAACGATGCTATCTCTTAATAAAACTGTATTATCAAATTCTAAGTATTTACCATATTTAGCAAATAAAAAACTTTCGGGCTTTAATGAGCTATCATAAAATTCAACATGTAAACTTTTGGCAAACTCAACCTTGGCACTATCATATTGGCTACGCAGCATATAAGGTGCTGTAAGTTTTGCCTTTACTTTTCCAGCTGTACTCATATAGCTTTCAATGTACTTTCCCTCTTCAATACCAATTTTCTTATAGCCCAATTCATTTACTACCTTCATATCATTTTCACAGGAAGATAATACCCCACATAAAACAATAGTATATAGAAATAATTTCATTGGTTGCAAATATCTAATATTAGGTCTTTATAAAATGTGAATGTTTTGTTTCATTCAAATTCCAAAATATTTTAGTAATAAATACTAAATAAATTAGTGTTTATAAATATTTTCCCCTTAGTTTTGTAGCCTAATTACATTTGAACACTAAAATAATTATAATGAGTACAAATACTAATACCGACAAATTAAAAGCCCTTAAACTTACCATTGATAAGATAGATAAAGACTATGGCAAAGGAAGTGTGATGATGATGAGTGATAAACCCGAGCATGAAATGGAAGTTATTAGCACAGGATCCATTGGATTAGATGCTGCGTTGGGTGTGGGCGGAGTTCCAAAAGGAAGAATTATTGAAATTTACGGTCCAGAAAGTAGTGGTAAAACAACTATTGCTACACATATCATTGCTGAAGCTCAAAAACGTGGTGGTATCTGTGCATTTATTGATGCAGAACACGCTTTTGATAGTAACTATGCCCAAAAATTAGGTGTTGATGTTGATAATCTACTTATCTCTCAGCCCGATTATGGTGAACAAGCTCTAGAAATTGCAGACAGATTAATTCTTTCTGGTGCTTTAGATGTTGTTGTGATAGATTCTGTTGCAGCCTTGGTTCCAAAAAGTGAATTGGAAGGAGAAATGGGCGATAGCAAAATGGGGCTTCATGCAAGACTAATGAGTCAGGCTTTAAGAAAATTAACCGCAACCATTAACAAAACCAATACAGTTTGTATTTTCATTAATCAGTTAAGAGAGAAAATCGGTGTAATGTTTGGAAATCCAGAAACAACAACTGGTGGTAATGCCCTTAAATTCTATGCTTCTGTAAGATTAGATATCAGAAGAGTTTCTCAAATTAAAGATGGCGATATGGCTATTGGTAATCGCTCTAAAGTTAAAGTAGTTAAAAATAAAGTTGCTCCACCATTCAGATCTGCTGAATTTGATATTATTTTTGGCGAAGGAATTAGTAAAGTGGGAGAAATAATTGATATGGGTGTTGAATTAGGTATTGTAAATAAAAGTGGAAGTTGGTTTAGCTACGATGCTAATAAATTAGGACAAGGAAGAGATACCGTAAAACAACTTTTAATTGATAACCCAAGTTTGGCTGATGAAATTGAAGTGAAAATCAGAGCCAAACTTTTAGAAATAGAAACAGGCGTTGTTGCCTCTGTAAATTAGTAAACATAGATGTGGACTTTATATTTGTGACGGACTGGTAAGCACAAAAGAAGCTATCGTAAGATGGCTTTTTTTGTTTTATCCCCCGCATCAAAATCTATCAATATTATCCGCAACTGATAATTATCATCCTACCCATTTCATTCTTCAATTACATTTGCACCCAATTTATAATTATAATTAAAAACAATGGAATATCGTATTGAAAAAGACACTATGGGCGAAGTAAAAGTGCCTAGTAATGTGTATTGGGGTGCTCAAACACAAAGAAGTATTGACAATTTTAAAATTGCTCAAGACATTAATAAAATGCCAAAGGAAATTATTGCAGCTTTTGCTTACTTAAAACAAGCAGCGGCTTTAGCAAATAATGAATTGGGTGTGTTACCAACCGAAAAGAAAGATGCAATTGCAACCGTTTGTAAAGAAATATTAGATAATAAATTAACAGACCAATTTCCTTTGGTAATATGGCAAACGGGTAGTGGCACACAAAGCAATATGAATGTGAATGAAGTAGTAGCCTATCGTGCTCATGTTATTAATGGTGGTGCTTTAACCGACAAAGACAAATTCCTGCACCCAAACGATGATGTTAATAAATCACAATCATCAAACGATACGTTTCCAACTGCTATGCACATCGCTGCATATAAAATACTGATAGAAACAACCATTCCTGGCATCGAAAAACTACGTGATACATTAGAAGCAAAAAGTAAAGCTTTTATGCAGGTGGTTAAAATTGGTCGCACACACTTTATGGATGCAACGCCATTAACTGTTGGACAAGAAATGAGTGGCTATGTATCTCAATTAAATCACGGACTTAAAGCTATCAAAAATACATTAGCACATCTAAGCGAATTAGCTTTGGGTGGCACTGCTGTTGGCACAGGAATTAATACACCAAAGGGTTACGATGTTTGTGTTGCGAAACATATTGCAGCTTTAACAGGCTTGCCTTTTATAACTGCTGAAAATAAATTTGAAGCATTGGCTGCACACGATGCTATTGTTGAAGCTCACGGTGCATTAAAAACAGTGGCGGTTAGTTTAATGAAAATTGCTAATGATATTCGTATGCTTTCTTCGGGACCAAGAAGTGGCATTGGCGAATTATTTATACCAGATAATGAACCCGGAAGTTCTATTATGCCCGGTAAAGTTAACCCAACACAATGCGAAGCGTTAACCATGATTGCTGCACAAGTTATGGGCAACGATGTAGCCATCAATATTGGTGGTAGCAACGGACATTTTGAATTGAATGTATTTAAACCCATGATGATTTATAACTTCCTGCATAGTGCCAGATTAATTGGAGATGGTTGTGTAAGTTTCAACGATAAATGTGCAGTTGGTATTGAACCATTAGAAGCTAATATTAAAAAACACGTTGATAATAGTTTAATGTTGGTGACTGCCTTAAACACAAAAATTGGCTATTATAAAGCTGCCGAAATTGCACAAACTGCACACAAAAATGGTAGTACTTTAAAAGAAACTGCTATTGCTTTGGGTTATTTAACTGCCGAAGAATTTGATGCTTGGGTAGTTCCTGTAGAAATGTGTGGAGAGATTAAATAATAACGAGTGATTAATGATTAATAAAAGCGTTCTGCAATTGTTGCAGAACGCTTTTGTATTACAAATAAGAATTTTTTTATTACGAAAATTTAACGTATCATTTTAATAAATACCTTCTTCTTACGGAAGTTTTATATATGATTCTATGAAAGGGTTTTATCCTTACGGAAGTTATACGTCTGATTCTTAAAAAATGTTTCCTTCTTTGGAAGTTGTATTTTATATTCTACAAAAATGCTTTATCCTTACGGAAGTTTTACGTCTCATTCTAAAAAATTGTTTTCTTCTTTGGAAGTTGTATATTATATTCTATAAAAATGCTTTCTCCTTACGGAAGTTTTACGTCTCATTCTAAAAAAGCCAAAAATTCTTAGAATGTTGGGCAAAATAAATTACCTTTCCCGTTCAAAATAGAAGTTTATGGCAATCACAACTCAGGAAACAATGCCACATAATGGGCAATGGTTTCAACAATTAATGACAGAGAAAAGGTTTACCCGTACACAACTTGCCGAAGCCTTAAATACCCAGCCGGTTACTATTTATAGATTTATAGAAAACCCAAGTATGAAGGCTCAAGATATGTGGCGTCTAAGCAACATTATGAAAGTGAACATTTTTCAGGGGTTAGGAAAATATCACCCGGTGCAAACACCTACAGAAAAGGAAGTTGAATTACAAAATCGCATTAACGAACTTGAAATTGAGTTAAGAGTTTGTAAAGAATTACTAAAGGGGAAATTGGGATAGATATTTACTAACCCTCCTTCTTCTTCACAGTTACTGCTTTTTGCAATGTAGTTTTACCAAAACGATTTTTAACATCATCAATAGCTTTATATAGTTTTGTTTTTTCAGTGTGGTCGTCAAACAAGTTTCCCTGAAAAGTATTATTATGCAACTCGCTAAGTCTAACTCCTAAAAGTCTTACAGGATGATTCTTTCGCCATAATTTTTTAAACAAAATTTTTGCTTCTTTTATTAATACATCATCACTAAAAGTATAATCAATAGTGGTTTGTTTAGAAGTGGTTTCAAAATCGGGGTAGCGAATTTTAACTGCTATGCAACCTGTTAGCATTTTATCCTGCCTTAGTTCAAACCCAACTTTTTCAATTTGTTTTACTAACTCAATTAAAAGCGTTTCCTCATCTCTAATATTTTCATGAAAAGTATTTTCATTTGAGATACTTTTTGCTTCTCTATAATTATTTACAATACTTGTAGAAATCCCTTGGGCTTTGAGGTATAAATCGGTTCCCCATTTGCCTAAAGATTTTTCTAATTCAATCTCACTGTGTTTTAAAATATCACCAATGAGATGGATATTCATAGACTTTAATCTGGCAAAAGTAGCATCGCCAACACCAGAAAATTTATTAACCGGAAGCGTTGCCAGAAAATCTTTTTCCATACCGGGTTTTACAAATAAAAAACCGTTGGGTTTAGCCTCATCGGTGGCAATTTTAGCAATCATTTTATTGGTTGCCAATCCAAAGCTGATGGGTAGTTTGGTTTCATCAATTATTTGCTTGCGTAAATCTTTTGTCCATTCCAGTACATCAAAAAATTTATCCATCCCTGTAAGGTCAATATAAAATTCATCGATACTAGCTTTTTCAAAAAGAGGTGCTTTAGATGCTATAATATCTGTAACCCAACGACTATACTTGCTATACATTCCACGAGTACCCTGTACCAAAATTGCATGCGGACATAGCTGCATAGCTTGTTTCATAGGCATAGCACTTTTTACACCAAACTTTCTGGCTTCATAACTGCAAGTTGTTACAACACCTCTATCTTTTGACCCTCCTACTATCACTGCTTTTCCAAGCAAAGATGGATTATTGAGCATCTCTACACTCACAAAAAATGAGTCTAAATCAAAATGGGCTATATAGCGTTGCGGAGATGACAAATTATATATTATTTTTCAGTTACGAAGGTAATTGTTTGGCAGCTTGATTTGAATTTGAAAGCATAAATGAGCCTACGCAATAAAATTATTTCTGTTAATAAGCATTTCACCACTATTTTTGAACTTCGATATGATAGCTTTTGTTAGGGGTAGTTTTATTGGAAAATCTCCATCACGAGTAATTGTTGATGTGAATGGTGTTGGTTACGACTTACAAATCAGCCTCAATACTTACGAAGCCATCAGTCAAAAAGAGAACGGTCTTTTACATACCTATTTGCATATTACCGAAAATGCACAAACGCTTTTTGGTTTTGCAGAGTTAAATGAAAAAGAGATTTTTCAGCACTTGATAAGCATTTCTGGGGTTGGAGCATCTACAGCAAGAATGATGTTGAGTGGCATGAAACCACCAGAAATTGCAAAATATATTGTGTCAGGCAGCGTTAATGATTTAATTCGCATCAAAGGAATAGGAAAAAAAACAGCAGAGATGTTAGTTGTGGGATTGAGAGATAAGTTAGCTGGTTTTTTGACTGATAATAATACGATAATTCATACCCTAAAACCATTAGAATTAGATGCCATCAATGCATTAATAGCTTTGGGCATATCAAAACCAATGGCAGAGAAAGCAGTAAACAAAGTAATGCAAAGCAATACTGATATTGCAGTGCAGGATATTATAAAACAAGCATTAAAAAATTTATAGTTTATTGGGCATTTCTACCTAACCAAGGTTATTTCTCTTGAAAAATATAATTGTTAAAGCTATAGGCTGTGTGATGGTTGGCATTTTCTATTTATGTCAATCCGGTTCTTTATTTGCCCAAAAAACCAATACCGATACAATGCATTATCCTTTACAGGATAGATGGGGTGATAAGTTTACCTGGAAAAATAAAAACTCCTTCAATATTGGTGATACTTCTATTCTTCATCAAACCATAGAATACAACGCCAAAACAAAAAGATACTATATAGTTGAAAAAGTTGGCAATCAAACTTACAGAAAGCCAACTTACCTTACTTTTAAAGAGTTTTATGAACTGCAAAAAAAGGTGCAGGAAGCCGATTATTTCAAATTAAGAGCTGATGCTTTATGGAATTTAAATAAAAAAGTGCAACGCCCTAACCCAATTGTTTATCCTAAGTTTTTTGATAGAACTTTTGGTCTTGGAAATGTGGCACCCAATGCTGCAAATGCAATTAATAACGGCAAAGCTGGTTTAGATTCAGCCAAGAGCAAGTTAAGTAATGCTGCAAAAAATGCTAAAAATCCCCTTGCATCATTAATCGACATCAAACCCACAGGTAATGTAGATATCTTGATGGGTTATCAGGGTCAATATACTAATAATCCCACGCTTCCAGAAAGAGCCAGACAAACTGGTGGATTTGATTTTGATATGAATGCCAATGTTGGTGTAAATGCTAATATCGGTGACAAATTAAAATTACCTATCAATTACAACACCCTAGCAAACTTTGATTACCTTAACCAAATAAAACTTGATTATAAAGGTGGTGATGATGAAATTTTAAAAAGCATTCAAGCTGGTAATATTGGTTTTGAAGCAAAAGGTACGCTTATTAAAAGTGCAACCAATTTATTTGGTATTAAAACACAATTACAATTTGGCAAATTATTTTTTACCGCCGCATTAGCCAATCAAAGAAGTCAGGCACAAAGCCAAACCTTGCAAGGTGGGGCTGCCGTTACACAGTTTCAGAAAAAATTGAGTGATTATGATGAGAACAGACACTTTTTAGTAGGACAGCATTTTAGAAAAAACTATAACGAAGCAATGAGCAAGCTTCCAACAATTATTAGTCAAATACAAATACAACGTATTGAAGTTTGGGTAACTAATAGAAATGGAGCAAACATTGACGCCAGAGATATCATTGCTTTTTCTGATTTGGGTGAAGGACAAACCGATTATATTGGAAATAAAACAAACATATACACTTCATCGGTAAATGGTCAGTCTGCACCAGATAATAAGAATAACGGACTTTATAATAAACTTGCTGGAGACCCCAACAATAGAATTCCATCGCTTGTTACTACCAATATGACAAACAATTTGGGATTAGCTCCTGTGAACGATTATGAAAAAACCTTTGCACGCAAGCTTACTCCCAACGAGTATATTTTCAATGGACAATTAGGAACTTTATCATTAAACTCTCAATTATTACCAGACGAAGTATTAGCTGTTGCTTATGAATATTCATTAAATGGTAGAGTGTATAAAGTGGGTGAATTCAGCTCTGAAGTTGCTTTGGATACTTCTGCACAAAGAGCTGGTGTTCAAAAAATGTTATTCTTAAAATTGTTAAAAGCTACTTCTGCAAGAGTGCGATTACCTATCTGGAAATTGATGATGAAGAATGTGTATTCTTTAGATATGGTAGGCATTAGCAGAGAAGATTTCAGATTAAACATTTTGTATAATCAACCTAGTGGTGGATTGAACAGGTATTTACCAGAAAGCTCTCCAGCTGTTCAAGGAAAATCTATTATTTCTATATTAAGTTTAGATAGGTTGAATAGTAGAAATGACCCGCAGCCTGATGGTCAATTTGACTTTGTGGAAGGCTCTACTATTTTATCGCAATATGGTAGAATTATTATTCCAAAACTAGAACCTTTTGGTGCTGATTTAAAATCTCTGGCATTTTCGGGTCTCCTACCAGACACAATCAGTCAGAAATATGTCTTTAATCAACTATATGATACCATTAAAGCCATTGCTCAAACCTATGCAAACCTTGATAGATTTGTAATGCAGGGTCAAGCAAAAGGAAGCGGCGGAAGTGAAATTTATCTGGGGGCTTTCAATATTCCTCAAGGTTCTGTGCGTATTACAGGGGGTGGTCAAATTTTAGTTGAAGGAGCAGATTATACCATTGACTATAATCTAGGTACTGTAAAAATTCTCAATCAAGCCATACTTAATTCAGGTGTTCCTGTAAAAGTTTCTTATGAAAACAATGCCAATTTTGGCATTCAACAAAAAGGATTTTTAGGATTAAGATTAGATTATAAAGCCAATAAGAAATTCTCTATTGGTGCAACGATGGAGCGATTGAATGAGCGTCCATTTTTCACCAAAGTTGGTGTTGGTGAAGACCCAGTGCGAAACACTATTTATGGAATTGATTTTAGTTATAAATCGAATTTACCTACACTCACAAAATGGTTGAATAAATTACCTTTTTATACAACTAAAACCATGAGTACGATTACAGCTTATGGCGAAGCTGCTTACTTTAAACCCGGTCATCCACCACAAATAGGAAGTGGTGGCGATGGTTTGGTGTATGTAGATGATTTTGAAGGAACAAAAAGTACTTACGATTTACGCTTCCCTCTTATTTCCTGGGCTTTAGCATCTACGCCACAAGGTAAACCCAATCAATTTCCTGAAGGAGATTTAACCGATAGTTTGCCTTATAATTATAATCGTTCGAGAATTGCCTGGTATAATATTGAGCCTAATTTGCAAGATAAAAACTCAAACACAAACCCGCTACATACAAACTTAAACGAGTTGAGTGACCCACATGTTAGACAAGTTTATACCAACGAGTTATTCCCTCAGCAAACCACTAATATTACCAATACTCAAACATCAACTTTCGATTTAAGTTTCTATCCTCAGGAGCCTGGACCCTATAATTTAATAACAGATCCAACGCAAATAGACTCTAAAGGAAGATTTACTAAAAATGAAGTTAAAGCATCTAAGTGGGGTGGTTTAATGAGATCAATTGACCAAACAGATTTTGAAAGCCAAAACTTTGAGTTTATAGATTTTTGGGTGCAAGATCCATTTATTAATGACTCAGCAAGAACAGGTGGTAAACTAGTATTCAACCTTGGCAATGTAAGTGAAGATATATTAAAAGATGGTAAACGTTTTTATGAAAATGGATTAAATACACCAAGTTCTCCAGCACTTGTGGATAGCCTTAGCAGTGTTTGGGGTACCACACCTGTAAACCCAATACAAGTTACCAATGCTTTTAGTAATGACCCTAATGATAGAACCTACCAAGATGTTGGTTATGATGGCTTGGACGATGATGGTGAAAGAAGAAAAAGAGTTGATTATTTAGCCACCATAGCTAGTAATTATGGAGTAAACTCTTCACTATATATAAAAGCGAAAAATGACCCAGATAATGATAACTATGTTTGGTATAGAGACCCAACTTTTGACTCAAAAAACACAGGAATCAGAGAGCGTTACAGATACTATAATAACCCACAGGGCAACTCGCCAATTGCAGGTGCTGGAAGCCAGTTTTCTCCTGCTACAACATTGTATCCGGATAACGAAGATTTGAACAGAGACAATACTTTAAACGAAACTGAGCAATATTTTGAGTATGATGTTGATATGGCTCCAGGTATGGATGTAGGAAATACCAAGTACATTACTGATAAAAGAGTTATTAGAGTAAAGTATGCAAATGGAAGCTATGGAACTGAAAAATGGTATCTATTTAGAATACCAGTTAAAAAACCAGATAGTACTATTGGCAATATTCCAGATTTTAAGTCTATACGTTTTATGCGTATGTACATGAAAGGTTGGGAAGATTCTATTACCTTACGTTTTGCCAGTTTAAATTTGGTTCGTAATCAGTGGCGTGAATTTCCTTACGATGTTGACACAGCTGGAAATTACAAACCAGTAAGTAGTAATAGCACCTTAACAACACTTGCTGTTAACTTAGAAGAAAACAGTGCAAGAACCCCTGTTAATTATGTGATTCCTCCAGGCATTCAACGTGTGCAACAACTTAGTAATAATGGTGTAAATCTTTTACAGAATGAGCAATCTTTATCTGTTAGATTAGAAAGTCTGGAACCAAAAAAGTCTCGTGCTGTATTCAAGTCTTTAAACAATATGGATTTAAGACAATATGGTAAGATTGATATGTTTGCTCACGTTGACTTTCCACAAAAACCGCTCAATCCAACAGTGAATGATGGCGACTTGAATTTGATTATAAGAATAGGGCAAGATTATCTAAGCAACTATTATGAAATTAAATATCCGTTAAGAGTTACTCCATCTGGTGTTTATACAAATGCAACAGCCGACAAGGTTTGGCCAGATTCGAATAGTCTGAATTTAAATCTACAAGATTTAATTTCAATGAAGCTAAGACGAAATCAAATTACCGGAGCCATCAATAGAATTTATCGAGAACAACTTGGTTTTAAAACTATCAGTGTTTTTGGTAATCCTAACCTGGGTGAAGTAGCAGGTATTATGGTTGCTGTTGAACATGCCGGAAGAATTGCAACTAATATTGATGCAGAAGTTTGGATAAATGAATTAAGACTTAGCAAT
>CANGOT010000059.1 GCA_947455425.1 Chitinophagaceae bacterium
AATGGTGGTTGCAGCCGTGGCTCTTAAATTAGTTCCAAAATGTTCCGCACCCATTGTTATAAATATTGCCCAAAAACCAGTACTAAAGCCAAGTAAAGCACAAATGCTGTACATAGCAGTATCGCTATTGTTATATGGACTATAAAATAAAAATAAACAAACAATACAAATACAATAGTAAAGCAACAATGCTTTTTTTCTACTCTTGAACCATTGACTTACCAAACCTACAACCATATCTCCTATGGCAATTGCAGCATAGGCAAACATGATAGATTTACCACTATCAATTAGTTTGGAACCATATAATTTCTCGGCGAATTTATCGCTTTGATTTACCAAAATACCTACTACATACCAGGTTGGTAAACCAATTAAAATGGCCAATACATATTTTTTAAATCTTGCTTTTGTGTTGAACAACATCAAGAAATTACCACGAACAATATTGCTTTCTTTTACTTGTTTAAACATGCCACTTTCGGCAACAGAAACTCGTAGCATTAAAAGCAATACCCCTAATATACCACCAATTTTATAACACAATCTCCAATCGTGGTCGGTAAATTTATAAGTGAAATATGCAGCAACAGCACCACTTAGCCCAATGCCTGCAACGATTGAAGTACCAATACCTCTTTTATTTTTGGGCAGTAGTTCGCTCACCAACGTAATACCTGCACCAAGTTCTCCTGCCAAACCCAAGCCAGCAAGAAATCTGCACCAAGCATAGTGATCAACAGTGGCAACAAATCCTGTGGCAAAATTGGCTATAGAATATAAAATGATAGAGCCAAACAATACGCTAAGCCTACCTTTCTTATCACCCAAAACACCCCAAAGAATTCCACCTAAAAGCAAGCCCGTCATTTGCCAGTTGATAATTTTTGTGCTATCAACCAACAAAGTTTCTGGCGTTGATCCAACCCCCAAAACGCTTACTTTTTTAACAATGGTAAATAATAATAAATCATAGATGTCAACAAAATAGCCCAATGCAGCAACGATTACTGGCAAACTAAAAATGCCATAGATTTTTTGTTGTTGGTTCATATTGCAAGTGTAAGGGGGCGAATATAGAACCTGTGATGGTATTTTTTAATTTTAACCTATAGAAAAAAGACGATGAGTAGTTCCTCGTCAACGATGAGCAATACATCGACAAGGATGGGTAATTCCTCGATAGCAACGTCTGTTTCCTCGACAGCGATGCGTAGTTGCTCGTCAACGATAAGCAAATCATCGATAACGATGGGTAATTCCTCGGTAACGATGAAGAAATCATCGGGGAAGATGAGTATTTCTTCGATAACGATGGGTAGCTACTCGACAGCGAAGGTTAAACCGTCGTCAACGATAGGTAGCCCCACCACAACGAGGGCCAATTCATCGACAACAATATAAATTAAATGCGGTAGTTTTTCTGTAAGTGGGTTATCTAGGGAAACTAATCTTTCCCATTGTTATTGGAGGGAACTTTGTATTTGGCTGTTGATAAAAATCAGATTTTCCACAAACAGTTTCATTTGCCAACACAGCAAATAAAATGGCTTCTTTAGCATTGGGGTTAATGCCTAAAACATCGGTTGATTGAATAGAAATATTTGGTAGTAGTTCTTGAATATTTTTAATTAATAAAGGATTATTTGCACCACCACCACTTATGTATATTGAATAATTTTTTTGCTGAATATTTTGTTTGATAGCTGCTGTAATGGTGTGAGCAGTAAAATAATTTAGTGTAGCCATCACATCTGCAATAGTTATATTCATTGTGTTTGAAGCCACCAAAGCGTTTTCTATAAATTGAAAATTAAACAATTCTTGCCCTGTAGTTTTGGGAAAAGTTTGTTTAAAAAACTTGTGATCACATAATGCTTTTAGTAAATCATCATTTACATTCCCCTCCAAAGCAATTGCTGCATTTTCATCATAAAATTTATTAGGAAAATGATGTTGAATAAACGCATCCATTAAAGTATTACCTGGTCCTACATCTGTACAAATGACTTCATCAATATGCAAGCTGCTTGGTAAAAAAGTGAAGTTTGCAATACCACCGATGTTCAAGAGTATTCTGTTTTCATCTTTACTACTTAATAAAAAATAATCACCATAAATAGCCAGTGGAGCACCTTCTCCTCCAGCTGCAATATGCTTTTGCCTGAAGTCGCTGATGGTAATAATATTGGTGTTAAAAGCAATGTGGTCAGCATCACCTATTTGCAACGTTGCATTGCCAAATTTTTGCTGTTGATGTTTTGATTTTGGAGCATGATAAATGGTTTGCCCATGGCTTGCAATTAAATCAACATCACAGTTCCTTAGATTCAATTTTGCAAGCGTATTATTAATAATTTGTGAATGAACTAAACCAATCTGTGCATTCATTAAGCACAACTTTTCAAGACTCACTACTTCCTTACAAAATATAGATTGAATGTCTTTTTTAAAGTCAGCATCATATTCTATTGTTTCAAAATGGAGCAATTGAACTTTAGTACATATGCCACTTTCAGATACTTTGCACAAGGCAATATCAAGTCCATCAAGCGAAGTGCCGCTCATTAAACCAAGAATAATTCTTTCTGGCTTATTAGCAATTTTATTTAATTGATGTACTTGATGCAGCATGTTCAATAGCTTTGATAATTTCTGTTTCTGTAGATTTTATATTTTAGTAAAACACATATCATCAGTAAACTAAAATACCTTTTACAAATGAATACAAAAAAAATCCTGCTATTGGTTTGCAGGATTATGAATTAGTTATATTTTAGAGTTGGACTATAAACCTATTCAAAGGATTCATAAAAATGTAATCGTCATTGTTTTTTTTCTTTTCTGGACAACCGCCTTGATTGTTACATTCTTTTTGAGGAGTAACTTCTTTTGAACCTAAAATAATTGTTACGATTATAAAAATAGTCACTAATGATAGAAGTGATACGAGTAACTTATTTTTTTTCATAAACTAATGATTTGAAATGATAGTACGAAATTATCTAGTTTTATTACAAAAAAATCAAATAAAAGATTAAAAAAATGATAATTATTCCTCTTGCTTTCGCAAACTACCTTTTTGTTGCCGCTTTTTTAACTTGTATTGGTCAAAGCACTTTTGAATATAGTATCCAAATTCTAAGTCGTTCACCGTTTTTAAGAACTCATAATCTGGTCTGTATTGATTCATAAAACTATCTAATTGAGGCTGTTGCAGTTTTGTAAGCTTTCTTGTGAAATTCTTATTAAATCTGTAATCGATGTATTTATCCTGCTCTTGTTGTATTAATCTTTTTTGAAGTGCAGCTAAACTTCTGTTACGTTTAAATCTAAACATATTCACAATTTCCTGCAAATCCAGCCCTACAGTTAAGCCTCCTGGCGAGTAGGTTCTATTATTACTTAACGTTAAAGTTGGTTTTTTAAAGTTAAAATACTTTGCATATTCTTTTCTATTCTCTAGTGAATCCAAACGATAATTTTTGTTGCGAACTTTCACCTCGGGCAAGTCTCCAACCCTTAGGTGAATCATCACATTAAACTGATCGAGATTACTTATGGTATCCACTGGAAATTTTATTGTTGCTTTTCCAAGCATACTAAACCAAATACTATCTGTTCTACGAACAGAAATACTATACCTGCCTAAACTATCTGTTAAAGTGCCATTACCCATAGAGCTTTGTACTATAACAGCCTCAATGGGTTGACGTGCAGAAATATCGTATACAACCCCGCTAACAATTAACAGTCCTTGCTTTTTTTGTTGTGAAAAAGCAGTAGTTGAAAGAAGTAAAATTAAGATGTAAGGTAAGCGTTTGAACAATTTTCTCAATTAATTTGTAATATTAGTGTGGATGATTTAAACAGCCAAGTTTGAAAAAAAATTTAACATTTTTTTTAGAATTAGTTTTATTAAGCTTCGGTAATGTTGTTCTTTTATATCATAATTTCAGTTTGTGTTTAAAATTCAATACTTCATTAAGTCATTGTTTTGAATAAGTAATTTTATTTTAGCAAAGTGTCAACATAACACATTTTAGCATCAATCCCCCTATTTTTGCCCACCTTAAATCTATATACTGTATATGAACAATTTATTTTACGCTGTACCCTTAATGGGAATTGTTGGCCTTATTTACACACTTATTAAATTCAAGTGGGTGTCAAATCAAGATGCCGGAGATGCCAAAATGAAAGAAATTAGCACCTATATTGCAGAAGGTGCAATGGCTTTTTTAAAGGCTGAGTGGAAAATTCTTTTCTACTTTGTTGCAATCGTTTCCATTTTGTTAGCATTAATGAGTTTCAGTAATCCAAACTCTCATTGGAGCATTGCTGTAGCTTTTATTTTAGGTGCCATTAGTAGTGCAACGGCTGGTTACATTGGAATGAGGGCTGCAACCAAAGCTAATGTTCGCACAACACAAGCAGCCAAAACAAGTTTAGCAAAAGCATTGAATGTATCTTTTACTGGAGGTGCTGTTATGGGCTTAGGCGTTTCTGGCTTAGCTGTATTGGGACTTGGTGGATTGTTTATTGTTTTGTTACAAGCTCCTTTTTTACGTGATACCGTTGGTGCAATTGATATTGCTAAAGTAATAGAAGTATTGACAGGCTTTAGCTTGGGTGCAGAAAGTATTGCATTGTTTGCTAGAGTTGGTGGTGGTATTTATACAAAAGCTGCCGATGTGGGTGCAGACTTAGTAGGGAAAGTTGAAGCTGGAATTCCTGAAGATGATCCTCGTAATCCTGCAACCATTGCAGATAACGTGGGAGATAATGTGGGTGATGTTGCTGGTATGGGTGCAGATTTATTTGGCTCTTATGTAGCAACAGTTTTAGCAACAATGGTATTAGGTTCTGAAATAAAAGTAACTGACAATTTTGGAGGATTATCTCCAATTCTTTTACCTATGCTAATTGCTGGTGTTGGTATTCTTTTATCAATCATAGGAACTTTCTTTGTTCGTATTAGCGATAAAGCTGGTATTAGCACTGATGCTGTTCAAAAAGCATTGAATATGGGTAACTGGGGATCAATGGTTTTAACAGCTTTTGCTTGTGCAGGTTTGGTTTATTATATTCTTCCAGAAAAAATGACTTTACGTGATATTCCATTTACCAGAGATGGTGTAATGGGAGCTATTATTGTTGGATTAGTTGTTGGCGTACTAATGAGTATTATTACTGAATATTACACAGCAATGGGCAAACGTCCTGTATTATCAATTATTCGTCAATCTGCTACAGGACACGCTACCAATGTAATTGGTGGTTTAGCTGTAGGAATGGAATCTACTTTATTACCTATTTTAGTATTGGCTGGTGGTATTTGGGGTTCTCATCATTTTGCAGGTTTATATGGTGTTGCAATTGCGGCTGCAGGAATGATGGCAACTACTGCAATGCAATTGGCTATTGATGCATTTGGACCTATTGCAGATAATGCAGGTGGTATAGCAGAAATGTGTGAACTACCTAAAGAAGTTCGTGAAAAAACCGATGTTTTAGATGCTGTTGGTAATACTACTGCCGCAAGTGGAAAAGGCTTTGCAATTGCATCTGCTGCATTAACAGCTCTTGCATTATTTGCAGCATTTGTTGGTGTTGCAGGCATTAAAGGAATTGATATTTATCACGCAGATGTGTTAGCATGTTTGTTTGTTGGGGCTATGATTCCATTCATTTTCTCATCTCTTGCAATTCGTGCTGTTGGTGAAGCGGCAATGGCAATGGTAGAAGAGGTTCGTCGCCAGTTCAGAACAATTCCTGGAATTATGGAAGGAACTGGCAAACCAGAATATGATAAATGCGTTGCTATTTCTACAGAAGCATCTATTAAAAAAATGATGTTGCCTGGTGCTATTGCCATTCTTTCTCCTATAATTATTGGTTTTGTTTTTGGCCCAGAAGCATTGGGTGGATTTCTTGCAGGTGCTACTGTTAGTGGTGTTTTAATGGGTATGTTTCAAAACAACGCTGGTGGAGCATGGGATAATGCAAAAAAGAGTTTTGAAAAAGGTGTTGAAATAAATGGTGAAATGTTTTATAAAAAATCTGAACCACATAAAGCATCTGTAACAGGTGATACAGTTGGTGATCCTTTTAAAGATACATCTGGACCATCAATGAACATTTTAATTAAATTAATGAGCATTGTTTCATTGGTTATTGCTCCAACATTAGCAACAATGTTTGGTTCAAAAACAGCTGTAAAAACTACAGAAGTTAAAAAAGTAGAAGCTAAAATAGCTGCTGTAGTACCAATGACTACAAATACTAACACGGTTAGTTTTCACAGTAAATAAATATGTTTAACAAATATTTAAAGAGAGTCCTGCAAATTGCAGGACTCTCTTTTTGTAACCTATATTTTTGAAAAAATTATACTTGTTATGACAAAGGATTTTTCTTGGTTATCACGAACTGAATTATTAATCGGAGACGATGCACTACAAAAACTGGCTAATAGTCACGTAATGGTTGTTGGTCTGGGAGGTGTTGGCTCTTTTGCTGCTGAATTTATTGCAAGAAGCGGTGTTGGCAAAATGACTATCATTGATGGAGATGTGGTTGATCCAACTAATCGTAACAGACAATTACCTGCATTGGCAACTAATCATGGTGTTTCAAAAGCAGATATTATGAAAGAACGCCTATTAGCTATTAATCCAGAACTTGATTTGAATGTAATTAAACAATTTGTAAATCCCGAAATGGTGCAAGAGCAACTCGAATCCAATCCTAATTATATAATAGATGCAATTGATAGTATTACACCCAAACTCACCTTTTTATCTATTGCCTATCTAAATCAAATACCTGTTGTAAGTAGTATGGGTGCTGGTGGAAAATTAGACCCGACCTTGCTTAAAGTAGTTGATATTTCCAAAACATATAATTGCCCATTTGCTCAGCAAATTAGAAAGAATCTTAAAAATAAGTTTGGTATTAAACGCGGTATTAAAGCTGTTTTCTCAACTGAGTTGCCAGCAAAAGATAGTATCATACTTACCGATGGAAAAAATTATAAAAAATCTGCTTATGGCACAATTTCATACTTACCTGCAGTATTTGGTGCTGTTACAGCAAGTGTTGTTATTAGAGATTTGATTAAACATAATAGCAATTGAATCAATAAGTAATAATGCCAGATTATCTTGAATTTGTTTTATGTATATGCTAATAAATTTTCTCAAATCAAACTGTTTATAAGGATAAGAAAATTTTTTTGCAATTTTTTCGTTTACTATTCGTAAGCGACTACCAAATAATTAATAATACTCAAAAAATGAAAAAGATAATCTTTCTAATTGCTGTTTTATTTTCAGTTGGTGCAATGGCACAAACCTATACTTATCAAACAGGAAAACCAGCTGTTAAGTATAAAACTGTAAAAAAGACATATGAAGGTGTAAAAAGAACCCCTGCAGTTTATCCAGTTGTAAAACCACCTATTAAAAATGTGGTATATCAATATTTGGATACTACTTTTCCTAATGCCGAGAACCACTTTCCAGTAACCGGAAACGCTGGTATTGGAACCAATGCACCTCAAGCCGCATTAGAAATAAAAAGAAATGCTGGTGATGGTAAAAATAAAAACTTCTTATTGCAACTAAGCAATACATGGACTTCTAAAGGGTTGAATGAACCAAGCATTATGTTTTCGAATGGTGATTTGAATCCTGCTAATGTTAGTTATTGGACACTTGGAGCCAGAGTTTCTGGTAATGAAGTTGACAAAGATCCTGTAGCATTTAAAATTGGTTTCAAAGCTCCAAATGAGACAGATGAGCATGAATTTTTCTCAATAGATTCTTATCAAGGTAGAGTTAAAATAGGTAACGTTGGAACAAATTATGATGGCTACAAATTATATGTTGAAGAAGGAATTTTGACAGAAAAAGTTAAAGTTGCTGTTAAAAATAGCGAAGATTGGTACGATCACGTTTTTAATGCAGAATACCAATTAATGCCGCTAACAGATTTAGAAAAATATATTACCATTAACAAACACCTTCCAGATATGCCTACAACCAAAGATGTTACCACAACAGGTTTGGATTTAGGTAAAACTGAAGGATTGTTACTAAAGAAAGTAGAAGAACTAACACTATACTTAATCGAGTTGAAGAAAGATTTAGAACAAACAAAGAAAGAGTTAGCCGAGCTAAAAAAATAAATTCAAAAATAAATAGATAATTAAAAGGCTGCCATTGGCAGCTTTTTATGTTTGTAGGAGCCAAGCTATTGTAAAAAAGGGTCCCTCAATAAATAGCAGCTTCCACAATTCAACTCCTTACATTTGCAGCCATTTCTAAAGAAGTTTTATGAGTGAGATTAGTAAAAATTTTGAACACAATATAGCAGACGAAAATTGGTATCAGCATTGGTTAAACAAAGGTTATTTTAATAGTCAGGTAGATAATAGCAAACCTGCATATACAGTTGTCATTCCACCACCCAATGTAACAGGAGTGTTGCATATGGGACATTGTTTAAATAATACCATCCAGGATATTTTAGTACGTCGTGCAAGAATGCAGGGCTTTAATGCTTGCTGGGTGCCTGGTACAGATCACGCATCTATTGCAACAGAAGCTAAGGTGGTAGCAATGTTGAGGGAAAGAGGCATTACCAAATCTTCTTTAAGCCGTGAAGAATTTTTAAAATATGCGTGGGAATGGAAAGAAAAATATGGTGGCATCATCTTACAGCAATTAAAGAAACTGGGTTGTAGTTTAGATTGGAACAGAACATCATTTACAATGGATGATGATTATTACAAAGCTGTTATAAAAATATTTGTTCAACTATACAACGATGGTATTATTTATCGTGGGTTAAGAATGGTGAACTGGGATCCAGCCAGTAAAACAGCTTTAAGCGATGAAGAGGTTATTTTCAAGGAAATAGATAGTAAACTGTACTATGTAAAATATCCATTTGCAGATGGAAGTGGAAAATTTATGATGGTTGCAACCACAAGACCAGAAACCATTTTAGGTGATGTGGCTATTTGCGTTAATCCAAATGATGAAAGATATAAAACCTGGATTGGTAAAGAAGTAATTGTGCCTATCATCAACAGAAAAATAAACATTATTGCTGATGAATATGTAGATGCAGAATTTGGAACAGGTGCTTTGAAAATTACACCTGCACACGATAAAAACGATAACGAAATTGGTCGTAAGCATAACCTTAAAACCATTGACACACTTGATGCAGATGGTAAGTTTACTGCAGAACAATTGGAAGAAGGAAGTATTAGTGATTTGGTAAAATCTTATATCGGTGTTGATAGATTTGATTTAAGAAAAAAGATTGTTGAAGATATAGCTGTATTGGGTCAAATAGAAAAAATTGAAGAATATAAAGGGCAGGTTGGAACCAGCGAAAGAACAGGTGCTGTAATAGAATCTCGTTTAAGTATGCAGTGGTTTATGGATATGAAAAAATTCATTGCCAATAATCCTGAAACGCTTACTGCTGTGATGAATGATGAGATTGTATTTCATCCTGCAAAAGCAAAAAATACCTACAAGCATTGGATAGAAAATATTAAAGATTGGTGCATTAGTCGCCAATTATGGTGGGGACAACAAATACCTGCATGGTACGATGAGAATGGTAATTATGTTGTTGCTGAAAATTTTGATGCTGCTAAAAAAACGTATGAGTCTAAATTCGGTCGACAGTCGACTGTCGACTGTCGACTGTTTCAAGATGAAGATTGCTTAGACACTTGGTTCAGTAGTTGGATTTGGCCAATGGAGGTTTTTAAAGGTATCAGTAATCCAGATAATGAAGAGGTAAACTACTATTATCCAACCACCACATTAGTTACTGGGCAAGATATTATTTTCTTCTGGGTAGCACGCATGATTATGGCTGGATATGAATTTAAGAATCAACAGCCATTTAAAGATGTTTATTTCACTGGAATGGTACGAGATAAACAAGGTAGAAAAATGAGCAAGCAATTGGGCAACAGTCCTGATTTGCTGGGCTTGATAGATAAATATGGTGCAGATGCCGTTCGTTTTGGCATTATGATTTCAAGCCCTGCTGGTAATGATTTATTGTTTGATGAAAGTAGCTTGGAACAGGGCAGAAATTTCAACAATAAGTTGTGGAATGCTATGAAGCTGGTGAAAATGTGGGAAGGTAGGCAGACAGAAGAAACAGTGAAGTCAGTGGAGTCAGCAAGTCTGACTCACGAACTTTCTGACTTCCCGACTATTTGGTTTGAGAACAGATTAAATGAAGCCAAGCAGGAAGTTGAAAATCTGATGAAGCAATTTCAATTGAGTGCTGCGTTGAAAGTTATTTATAGTTTAATCTGGGATGATTTCTGTAGCTGGTATTTAGAGTGGGTAAAACCAGGATTTGAGCAACCAATAGAAGCAAGTGTTTATAATAAAACAATAGAATTTTTTGATGATTTGTTACAATTATTACATCCTTTTATGCCAATTGTTACCGAAGAAATTTATCATCAACTAAAAGATAGAAATCACGACTTAACAATAAAACCAATTTCTAAAAACCAAATTCAAAATTCCAGTATTTTAGAACAAGGCAAATTGTTGCAACAAGTAATTACAACTCTTAGAGAAGCTCGTGCAAAAAACAATCTGAAACCGAAGGAAGAAATTGTTCTACACATTCAAACCCAACAACAACAAGCATTTAACTCTATTAATAGTATCTTGGCTAAGCAAGTGAATGCTAAAGAAATAAAATTTGTTACAGATGCTGTTGTCAACACCACTGTAGTTGCCATTGAAAGTGATAAATTCTACATAGAATCAGACAAACAAATTGATACCGTGGCTTTAAAAGAAGAATTAATTAAAGACCTGAACTATCAAAGAGGTTTCTTAGAGTCTGTAATGAAAAAGCTGGGTAACGAACGGTTTGTTCAAAATGCAAAACCAGAAGTGATAACTGCTGAACAAAAGAAAAAGTCAGATGCAGAAGCCAGAATAAAAACAATTGAAGAAAGTTTAGCAACATTATAAAATGAAAATAAAGAACATTTACAAAAGCATCTTGATTATTGCAGGATGCTTTTTTTTAAATTATATAAATGCCCAAAACTGGGAAGTTAATTTGTTGAACGATATTAATCCGGCTCAACCTACATCTGCATTTCAGCAAAACATTTCCAAATCGGTTTATCCTTTTGCAATTGCAACTCCTGTTACCATGTTTGCAGTTGGTTTACTGAATAAAGATAAAAACCTACAACATCAAAGCTATAAAGTAATTGGCTCTTTACTTATAAATACAGCCATTACTCAAGCGATGAAATATACGATTAACCGCCAAAGACCTTAT
>CANGOT010000060.1 GCA_947455425.1 Chitinophagaceae bacterium
AATTGTAAGCAAACTATGTTCTATATGCCATCCAATTGATGAAGAAGAAACACTTATTTGTATTACATCTTGCATTGAAATTGTTATTTCTAATTTTTGCAAAACTGCTTCTAATTTTTTCATCAATAAGTTAATTTATGCATTTAATTTTTGTTTGCAAATTCTTTTGCCAAATCACAAAATGCTTCAACACTACTTAGTTCCAAAGCATTGTACATACTCACTCTTATACCACCAACTGTTCTATAACCCTTTACACCTATCATTCCATTTTCTTTACATAACTCTAAAAAATTGTTTTGTAAATTTTCATCTTCAATAAAGAAAACAGCGTTCATATTGCTTCTATCTTCTTTTGCAATTGGACAATTAAAAATTGGCAAAGAATCTATTGTTGAATAAAGCAAGTTTGCTTTTTGCAAACTACGTTTTCCCATTTCCTTTAAACCACCTTCTTTTTTAATCCAGCGAAGTGTTAGCAAGGCAACATATATTGCAAAAACTGGTGGTGTATTTAATAAAGAGTTCGCTTCAATATGATTCCTGTAATCTAAAATAGTGGGAATTTTTCTAGTTACATACCCTAAAATATCTTTTTTTACAACCACTAAATTTACACCAGCCGCTCCCATATTTTTTTGAGCTCCTGCATAAATTAAATCAAATTTGTCGAAAGCGATTTCTCTGCTGAAAATATCGCTACTCATATCACCTATCAATGGCATGCTAACATTTGGAAATTTGTGCCATTGAGTTCCTTCAACAGTATTATTGGTTGTAATATGTAAATATTTAGATGAACTTGGAACATCAAAACTTTTGTTAATACAAGTATAATTTTTATCTCTTGAGGATGCGGCAATATGAACTTTCCCAAAAAGTAAAGCCTCTTTTGCAGCTTTATTGCCCCATACACCGTCATCGCAATATGACCCAGTATCGTTAGTGTCTAATAAATTCATTGGTACTTGCATAAACTGCGTTGTTGCACCACCTTGTAAAAACAACACTTCATATTCTTGGCCAATATTCATCAACTCTTTTACCAATGATTTTGCTTCTTCAATAACTTCAACAAACCAAGAGCTTCTATGTCCGATTTCTAAGATAGATAAACCAATACCATTAAAATCTAATATAGCTTGAGATGCTTGCTGTAATACCTCTTGTGGCAAAACTGATGGTCCGGAATTAAAGTTGTGCTTCTTCATTTTACTTGCTTATAAGTAGGCAAAGTAAACGAATAAAAAATAAACAGCATTTATGAATACTAAATTTAAAAAATGTAGTTAACTAATAGTGTGATCCTCCACATTTACTACACCACCACTTACAGCAAACTTCATAGCATCTGATGCAGACATATTACTAAGTGATTTAATTTTATTTTGAGGAACAATGTAGGTAATGCCACTAATTGCATAGGAGTGTGGGACATAAACTACAATAAAATCCTTCATATCTAAATGTTCAGCATCACTTAATGTGATAAAGCCAATTCGCCACACATCAACACTATCAACATTCACTAAAACGGGCTTGTCAAACTTTTTCTTATCGCCAGCAAATGCTTCAAAAAAATCTTTAACAGAAGAATAGATAAACTTTATTCCAGGTGTTTTTTCAAGAACTTTATCTAATACATCAACAAGTTTGCCCACCATGAACAATGATGATAGCCAACCAACAAATAGTACTAAACTAACAACAATGATAAATCCAAGACCAGGGATCTTCTCTACATTTCCTGCAGCATCTTGTTTCACCAGATTTGGAAAAATACTGTGCATCATATTTGGTAAAATGCCATCAATCCAATTAAAAACTCCTACAATGGCAGCAATTGTAATAGCAATAGGAGCTAATACAACTAATCCTTGAAGAAAATATTGCAATAGTCTTCTGCCATAAACCTTGTATCTCATATTCATTTTTTAGAAAATTTGTATAAAGTAAATTGCTTTTTTTTTATTGTGTTGCAAAAGTTTTAAACAAATTCTGATTGAATATTACCACTCATCAAAAAAAATACTTAGGAAACTTTGGTTGTGTTGATAGTTTCCATAGTTTCGCAGCCTAAACAAAATGGAAACAAAAGAAAGAATATTGATTAAGGCCAGAGAGTTATTTAGACTCTATGGTATAAGGGCAGTAACACTTGATGAAATTGCTAGTATTTTAGGCATCAGTAAGAAGACTATTTACCTGTCGTTTGAAGATAAAGATGCCCTTGTGGATGCAGTAATGATGGAAGAGTTCGATTGCAATTATCAAGATTGTATGAACTGTTCTGCCAAAGCAAAGAATGCTATTGATGAGATTTTTATATTGATGGAGAATATGGATGAAGACTTTAGAAGCCTCAATCCAATTGTAATTTTTGATATGAAGAAGTTTCATCATAAAACATTTGAAAAGTTTCAAACCCATATGCATCAAAATTTAATGCAAATGGTTGCAGCTAATTTAAAGCGAGGGATTGCAGAAGGATACTACAGAGAAGATTTGGATATTGAAATTATATCAAGATTTAGAATGTCTTCAATGTGGTTATTATTTGACCCAGAGGTTTTTCCGCCACAAAAATTTGAGCTTTCCAAAATATTTCGTGAAATATCAGAGCTGTTCCTTCAGGGATTGGTAAATAGCAAGGGACAAAAAACAATTGAAAAATATTATCAACAAAAAAATAAAAACTAAGTTTATGCAATTAAAAACAATATTAAATCTACTCGGTTTGCTGCTTTTTATAAACAGCGTGCATGGGCAAACTGTGTCTAGCCATAAATATTCTCTGCAACAGACAATTGACTATGCAAAGAAAAATAATATGCAAGTTAAGAATGCACTACTAAATGTAAAAATCCAAGAGCAAACAAATCGTGGTATAACAGCAGCAGTTTATCCTAGTATTTCTGCAAATGTTGGAACTACCTATTACATTGATATCCCTACATCATTAATTCCAGGTCAAATTTTTGGTGGTGCTCCAGGAACTTATATACCAGTTCAATTTGGCACTAAGTATACCACAACAGCTGGAGCTCAACTACAACAATTATTATTTGATGGGCAAGTTTTTGTTGGCTTACAAGCAAGAAAAGCATCTATGCAATGGAAACAAAAAGAATATGAAATAACTGAAGAAGCAATAAGAGTTAATATCAATAAAATATATTATCAACTTGTTGTAAGTAAATCTCAAGTGGAGTTGCTTGATGCTAACATTACTAGATTCGAGAAGTTAAAGCACGACGTAAATGAAATGTATAAAAATGGCTTCTCCGAAAAGTTAGATGTTGATAAAGTTGATGTTGCACTCAGCAATTTAAAAACTGAGAAAAACAAAGTAAACAACGCTATTGAAGTTGGATATATTGGATTAAAAACATTGATAGGAATGCCAGCAAGGGATACTTTAATACTAACAGATAAAATTACAGATACCGATATTAAAGCTGATGCACTGGTAGATTCGGCAAACTATAATGACAGAAAAGATTATCAATACTTACAACTTGTAAAGAAACTAAATGAATATAATGTGAAACGTTATCAGCTAAGTTATTTACCAACCATTTCTTTAAATGGTTCATACAGTAAACAAGCTCAGAGAAATAAATATACATTTTTTGAAAAAGGAGATTGGTTTACTACATCATATGTTGGGCTAAACATAGCTGTGCCTATTTTCAGTGGTTTTGGCAAGGATGCAAAAGTTAAGCAAACGAAATTGGAAGTACTACAAGTTGAAAATAATATTGACAACTTAAAGATAACAATTGATGGAGAAACAACACAAGCAAAACTAAAATTCAAATCGGCTATTGAAACAATTGATGCTCAAAAACGCAATATGCAATTAGCAGAAAAAGTATATGAGCAAACCAAGAAAAAATATGAAATTGGTACCGCTTCGAATACAGATATAACAACGGCTCAAACAGAATTGAAGACTGCTCAAACAAACTATATTTCTGCTTTATATGATGCAGTAATTGCCAAAGTAGATTATTTAAAAGCGATAGGGAAACTTTAATCAACACAAATAAAAATCACAACAATAAATAAATAAACATGAAAAAAATTACAAACACTACTTTCATAATAGTTGTAATGCTGTTATCATCGTGTGGAGCTAAAAATCCGCTAGAAGCAAAAAAGGCTGAGTTGGATAAATTAAAAACAGAACAAACTAAAACTGCCGATAAGATTAAAATACTTGAAGCTGAAATTGCAAAATTAGATACATCAAAAAAAGAAGATGTTGCAAAACTAATTGGGGTAACACCGGTTGTTGCAGCAGAATTTAAACACTACATAGAAATACAAGGTAAAGTTGATGCAGACAATATTTCTTATGTTGCCCCACGTTTAGGTGGTGGACAAGTAAAAGCAATTTTTATTAAAAAAGGAGATTTCGTGAAAACCGGACAATTGCTTTTAAAACTAGATGATGCAATAATTAAGCAATCTATTGTTGCTGCAAAACAAAATTTGGAAACGATTAAAACTCAACTTACACTAGCAAAAGATTTGTATAATCGTCAAAATAATTTATGGAAACAAGGTATTGGAACTGAAGTGCAAGTGATTAGTGCAAAAACCCAAGTTGAGACTCTGGAAAAACAATTGAGAGCTGGAGAAGAGAATGTAAAAACAGGACAAGAACAAGCAACTGCACTAACTATTTATGCTGATGTTGATGGCGTTGTTGATGAACTGAATGTTAAAGTTGGAGAATTCTTTACTGGAAGTATTCCTGGAACATCAATAGCACAAATAAAAATTGTTAACACAAATGCTTTAAAAGTTGTTACAGAAGTGCCAGAAAACTATGCTGGCAGAGTTAAGTCTGGCTCTAAAGTAGAAGTTGTTTTAAGTGATATTAATAAAACTTATAATAGCACAGTAACTTTTTTAAGCAAAACAATCAATGCAAATAACAGAAGCTTTATTGCTGAAGCAAAACTGCCTTATGATGGTTTAATGAGACCTAATCAAAATGCAATGGTTAGAATAGAAGATTACAGTGCAACTAATGCCATTACAACTTCTGTAAATACTATTCAAACAGATGACAAAGGAAAGTTTGTTTATGTCGCTGTTCAAGAGGGAACAAAGCTTATTGCACGCAAAAAAGCTATTACCGTGGGTGAATTAAATGGAAAATCAATTGAAGTAAAATCTGGTTTAGTTGCTGGTGATAAGGTAATTACAGAAGGCTTTCAAAATGTATATGATGGACAAGTAATAAAAACTCAATAAGATATCATTTTAAACAAATTGCTTTTGTAAATTAATTCTCAATAAAGGGAAATAAAAAATAGAATAATGCAAACACCAATAAAAAATATTATTAATAAATTCAAACAGTTTAAACCTACCTCGTGGGCTGTTGATAATAGAACTGCAGTTTATATCATCACAATACTTGTGTCGTTGTATGGAATGCTTAAGTTCAATACAATGCCAAAGGAACAATTTCCAGATATTGTTGTTCCAACAATTTTTGTTCAAACAGTTTATGTAGGCAACTCTGCAAAAGACATTGAAAACCTTGTTACACGCCCCATTGAAAAACAGCTAAAAGGCATTACAGGTGCTAAGGTTAAAAAAATTCAATCTACTTCGCAACAAGACTTTAGTGCTATTGTTGTTGAGTTTGATACTGATGTAAAAACAGATTTAGCAAAACAAAAAGTAAAAGATGCGGTTGATAAAGCTCAAACAGATTTACCTACAGATTTAACAACACAACCCAATGTTGCAGAATTTGCTTTTAGTGAAATGCCAATAATGTATGTGAATATTAGTGGCGATTATGATGGTATGACATTGAAACGTTATGCCGAAAAAATGCAGGATAGGTTTGAAGAACTAACAGAAATAAATCGTGCTGACATTGTGGGTGCTCCTGAACGAGAGATTCAAATTAATGTCGACCCTTTTAGAATGCAAGCAGCTAAATTATCTTTCACTGATATTAGTAATGCAATTAATTACGAAAACAAAGACGTGAGTGGTGGTTTGGTTGATGTTGGGGATATGAAGAGAACTATTCGTGTTAAAGGTCAGTTTGCAACAGCATATGATATGCAAAATATCATAGTAAAGAACCTAACTGGTGGTGCTGTGTTTTTAAAAGATGTAGCTCAGATTATTGATACAGTAAAACAAACAGAAAGCTTTGCCAGATTGGATGGCAAGAATGTTGTAACACTAAATATTGTTAAACGTGCTGGGGAAAATTTAATTGATGGTGCAGGAAAAATAAAAAAGGTTGTAGAAGAAATGCAAGCAAGCGGGCAAATTCCTCCACAAGATAAATTAAAAATTGTTTTTACTGGAGATCAAAGTAAAAAAACAGCAACATCATTTAAAGATTTAGTTAACACTATCATCATTGGTTTCATTTTAGTGTTATTGGTTTTAATGTTTTTTATGGGAGTAACAAATGCATTTTTTGTTGCATTGAGCGTGCCTTTAAGTGTATTTGTAGCATTCCTGTTTTTACCTGTTGCAAGTGGTATTATAGGCACAACAGTTACACTTAATTTTATAGTGTTGTTTGCTTTACTATTTGGTTTAGGAATTATTGTGGATGACGCTATTGTTGTAATCGAAAATACACATAGAATTTACAATAATGGGAAAGTAAAAATAAATCTTGCGGCTAAGGAAGCTGCTGGCGAAGTGTTTATACCTGTATTGGCTGGAACCCTTACTACCATTGCTCCTTTCTTTCCTTTACTAATGTGGAAAGGATTGATTGGTAAGTTTATGATTTACTTACCAACGATGCTTATTTTAACATTAGGTGCATCATTAATTGTGGCGTTTATAATCAATCCTGTTTTTGCAGTAGATTTTATGAAGCCAGAAGGAAGAGAGTTTGAATCGCCTAAAAAAGCGATCTTCAAAAAACCTTGGTTTTGGACATTCTTTGGGTTTGGTATTTTGTTAAATATTGTAGGATGGCACGGTGTTGGGAACTTTTTGATTTTTATAAATTTAATTACAGTTTTAGAGAGATTTGTTTTGCGAGGAATTATTCATTTCTTCCAAGAAAGATTACTTCCAAGTTTGATGAATAAGTATGAAAAACTATTACGTTGGGTGTTAGTAGGAACCAGACCTGCATGGATGTTTGCAAGTTTATTTTTTTTATTTATTGTTTCATTTATTGCATTAGGAATAAGAAATAATCCTAAAACATTCTTTCCAAGTGGAGACCCCAATTTTATTTATGTGTATCTTAAAATGCCAATTGGAACAAGCACAACAACAACAGATTCAATTACCCAAATTTTAGAAGGAAAAGTATATAAAATTTTAGATAAAGAATTGCCTACTAAAAAAGACGGAATTGTTGAAAGCATTATTGCTAACGTTGCAATTAGTGCTAATAATCCACAAGACAATAATAGAAGCACACAAAGCAATTTAGGTAGAATACAAATTAGTTTTATTGAACATGAACTTCGAAATGGGAAAAAAACACAACCTTTCTTAGACGAGATTCGTAATGCAATGCAGGTAGGGATAGCTGGTGCTGAAATTACTGTTGAAAAAGAAAATGGCGGGCCACCAACAGACCCTCCAGTGAACATTGAAATTGCTGGTGATGATTTTGATGCTATTGCAAAAACGTCTATTTCATTATTAAACTATTTAGATACCAATCGCATTTATGGTATTGAAAAGTTAAGAGCAGATATTGATTTAATTAATCCGGAAATATCAATTAATGTTGATAGAGAAAAAGCAATGCGAGAAGGATTGTTTACGGGTCAAATTGGTGGAGAAATTCGTAATGCAGTTTTTGGAAAAGAAGCTAGCAAATTGAAAGATGGTGAAGATGAATATAAAATTCAAATTCGTTATAGCGACCTGCAACGCAATAATATCACCGATTTAATGAATATGAGAATTACGTTTAGAGACTTTGCAACAATGGCAATTAAACAGGTTCCTTTAAATGCAGTTGCTACGGTTGATTACACAAACACATCTGGGGGTGTTAAAAGAAAGAATCTAAAACGCACTATTCAAATACAATCCAACGTGCTTGATCCATCACTTACAGGGCCAGTTAATGTTGAGTTGACAAAGAAAATCGACGCATTTAAAGCATTTTATAAAATGCCTGCAGATGTTACAATTAAGCAAGGTGGTGAAGGTGAGCAACAAGCTGAAACAATGAGCTTCTTAGGGGGTGCGTTACTATCGGCATTGTTGATTATTTTCTTAATTCTTGTACTGCAGTTCAAAGGTATTAGTAAACCATTTATAGTATTAACAGAAATATTCTTCTCTATCATTGGTGTATTTCTTGGCTATGCTTTAACTGGTATGACAATGGCGTTTATTATGCTTGGAGTAGGTATTGTTGGTCTCGCTGGTATTGTAATTAAGAACGGAATTTTATTAATAGAATTTACCGACGAATTACGTGGCAGAGGAATGAAAACAAGAGAAGCTACTATACTAGCGGGAAAAATTCGTATTATTCCTGTAATGCTTACTGCGTTAGCGACAATACTTGGTTTATTGCCTTTGGCACTGGGATTAAATATTGATTTTGCTGAATTTTTTACGCACTTGAATCCACATTTATTCTTAGGTGGAGATAGTGTTGTGTTCTGGGGACCATTGAGCTGGACAATTATTTTCGGCTTAATCTTCTCATTCTTCTTAACACTTATCATGGTTCCAAGTATGTATGTAATTAGTGAAAGATTAAGAAGGCCGATGACCAGATTCTATGGAACTAAATTTATAGCTATTCTTGGTTTTGCTGGACCATTCTTTTTTATACTTGCCGGTATTATGTATTTAGTAAAAGCTTTACAAGGAAAAAAAGTTTGGGTTGGACAACTTAAAAAATAATAACATACTTATAAGTTGGTTTTGGTTTAAAAGTGCCGTTCTCGAAAGAGGCGGCATTTTTAGTTGTGGGTTATCATAATAACCAGCCAACAATTAAACAAGCAAATACAATAAACGGAGGAAGAATTCTTGTTTTGTGAAGTAATAAAAATGTAATAATAGAAACAAGTATTGATATATAGCCATCGGGACTATTTTTCAGTATTGGAGTAATACAAATATCCTTTAATAAATAAAAAATTGCTCCAACCATAATGCCTACTACTGCAGCATTAATGCCTTCTAAAGAACGATATATAATAGCGTATTTTTTTAAATTATTCCACACAGGAAAGAAGAAAAGAACCAATAAAGCACTTGGTAAAAAAATTGCGATTCCCCCCAAAATACAACCCAGCATTTGAAGAATACGACTATTTTCACTTCGTAAAACCATACCACCTGTATATGCACCAATTGAAAACACAGGACCAGGAATTGCCCGAACCATTCCATATCCGGTTAGAAAGTCCTCCTTCTCAATTTTTAGAACATCTCGTTTGCTTTCAATTACAGTTTGTGTTTGCGGACGCACTACATATTGTTCATACATCAGGGGCATTAAAACATCTCCGCCGCCAAAAACAAGGCTACTAAATCGATAGTTGTTTTCAAAAAGATTAAATAACTTCCTGTTTTTCCAATTATTCTCTGAAGCCGTTTCACTTGCATATCCTGCCAATAAAAACAAGGAAATAAAAATGAGCATATTACCCCACTTTATTTTCTTTGGTGGTATTTCTGTTTGTGGTATTCTCTTGTCGCTAAAGTTGGTTGCAATGCCAGCACAAATAATTACAGCAGGAAAAACCCAAGGGGATTTGAAAAATAAAAAAGTAGCTGCTGCTGCAACAAATAAAATGATTTGTGTTATAGGATTTTTAATGCTGATATGAAACAAACGCCAAGCTGAATACATAATAAATCCAACAGCCATTGGTTGTACAAACCTAAAAATTCCAAGTGGCAAGTTTCTATCTTTTAAATAATCTATTAAAAAAGATAATCCTCCCATGATAATACAAGCAGGAGTAATCCAAATAAGTAGTGTAATAAATGCTAAGGGTAAACCTCCACGTTTATATCCTATAAGTGTAAGGGTTTGAGTTGAGGATGCTCCTGGTAAAAGATTACAAAATGCATTGAATTCTAGTAGTTCTTCTTCTGTAACATCTCTACGTTGATGAGCGAAAGTTTTTAGCATCATTCCATAATGCCCTTGTGGACCACCAAATGCAGTAATGCTGTGCATTAACACACTTCGTAAAAAAGGAATGTGGCGAAGCAAAACCATTATTGACAAAATTGTTCAGGCTATAAAGAAACAGCTTTTTTTGTAGTAGTTCTTTGACAATTTGTACAAACAACGAAAAAAAAAACGTTTTCATACAATCTATATCATTTGTTAACGTTATTTACCAACAACTTTCTACATTTGTTTTATGATCGTGCAAAGTGATTTTGATATTAAAGAATTAAACATTAGTGAAACACTCACCGTTGCAAACTATCCTTTTAGTTTAGTTGTTTGGAACGATGAAATAAACACCTTTGAATGGGTGATTGAATCATTAATGAGTGTTTGTCAACATACAGAAGAACAAGCAGAACAATGTGCAATGCTTATTCACTTTAAAGGAAAATACGCAGTTAAAAATGGCGAATACGAAACACTAAAACCTATGTGTGATGCCATTACTGAAAGAAACATCAATGCTACTATTGAAGAAGTGGTGAATAGATAGTATGGGAATCTAAAATGTGTTTAGCTTGCTTAAATTGCTAATACAATAACCTCACTTTAATCGTTTCTTTTACTTGTTTCAACAGCTCAATTGCTTTAGTAGAGAGTTTTTTATCAACATCTAAAACTACATATCCAATTAAATCATTGGTGGTTAAATATTGTCCAAGAATGTTGATTTTATTGGCTGCAAGCGTTGTATTAATAGCACTTAATACTCCGGGAACATTATTATGAATATGTAAAATTCTATGTGCATTTGCTACTAATGGTAAACCCATAGCAGGTATGCTGTGCGAGCCATTTGTAATACCTCTTTCAAGATAGTTAAACAATTTACTACTTACATCTTCACCAATATTTTCTTGTGCTTCTTCTGTGCTACCACCAATATGAGGTGTGAGAATTACATTTGGCAAACCTTGTAATGGAGTAGTAAAACTATCACCATTTTTTTCTGGTTCCCAAGGAAAAACATCAACAGCGGCACCACTAATTTGTCCATCATTTAAAGCGGTAGCTAATGCATCTAAATCAACCACACCACCACGTGCATAGTTAATTAAAATGCT
>CANGOT010000061.1 GCA_947455425.1 Chitinophagaceae bacterium
GGTAAAGTTGCTTTTTTTATAAATAATATTCGTTTAAATCTGTCCAATCTGTGGCAAAAAATTCAACATTATTTTTTGCTACCAGCAACAGCACCAATTACAAGTAAAGCAAGAGAACCAAGCACAATTCTACCAAGCCATTTATCTGCATCGGTACTTTGTCGTTGGTTGTTACAAGCAGTGTTAGTATAGGTTTGGCAGTTATAGGCAATGGCTTTATAGCTTTCGCCTCGCATAATTTCATTCAACCCTATTTCTATAACTTTCAATGGGGCGTTAGAGCATTTTTCATTATAAATATATAAAGGATTTCCTTGTGCAAAATCAGCTTGTGTAGTAATATGTGCTTTGCCAAAGTGGTAATGATTATGCAAAAAATATCCATTACCAAAAGCATCCACACCAAGAAAAATCCCTGGGTGTTTTACTTTAGAGATAGAGCCAATTTTATAACGAAAGTAAACTTTGCCACTATTTTCATTAAAGTAAATAATAAAAAGGCTTTCATCATTATTCACTATTTCAACACGGTTGTTGTGCAGGTAAAAATTTTTCATTTTTTATTTATTTAAAGTTGTTAATAATTCTATCTCTATCTTCAATTTCTTTATCGTTCTTATGGTAAATTTCAATAAATATTATTTTATTTTCTGTTTCATAGTGTGCATATATCAGTCGTAATCCAGAGTTTACACCTCGCCCTGCCAACGATTTACAAGCAATTTTTTTAACTTTAATAACACAAGTTTCAATGCCCAATCCATCAATACGAAAACTAAATGGCGGTCTTTCATTTGGCATTATTTCCAATACCTTTTTTACCACGCTTAAATCTTCATTCAATGTTCTATACTTTTTTAAAAGGGCTTTTAAATCCTTTTTAAACTCTGTAATTTCATCAAATATCATTGTGCTTCAATTTCGTCACCATAGTTTCTTACAGAGAAAGGAGTATCTCTATAAAAAGCTAATTCATAGTTAATTTCTTCTCCTTCTTTCGATGCTAACCAAGGTATATCCTTATGCGAATAATTACTAATTGCCGATGCACTCCAATCACTCATTTGCTCAATTACTTTGTCAATTACTTCTTTTTCGCTTGCTTTCAATTCTGTTAAGTCGGCTTTTTCCAATGGCAAATATCTTGTTTGAGGATAACCGTGATATTCAGTTTTTACTTTTTGCAATTTATTATCTGAAATCATTTGGCTAACAATAGAATCCAATTTTTGTGGCACTGGTCCAAAAGGTAATTTTCTATATTTAGCACCAGTCAAATGTGTTTCATACAATTCGTAATAATTAAAATCAGAAAAATAAAGCAATTTATAAAGTACAGTTTCGCCAACGTTTGGTTTGCCTGCACATTTTTCAAGTATATAAAGCAAAACGTTTTTAAACTTTTTTATTTCTAAGGTAGGCACACTAATTCTCTCCATTATTTTTTTGGGTTTTGATTCAGTGCCAATTTCGGGTTCACTATTAACAATAAAGTCTTTCGACATAAAATCATCCAATGTAAATTCCAATGCCATTGCTAATTTTTGAAGTTCAATAATATCAACACTTCTATTACCCAACTCAATTTGTGTTAATGATGGACGAGATATTTTAACCCTTTTAGCTAAGTCTTCTTGCGATAAACCCTTAGCTTTTCTAAGTTCTGTTATTCTTGCACCAATTTGCTTCTGTGATAGTTGAATATTCATATAGGTTTCGTTTTTTGAGTAGATTTACAAACATAAATATTGTTTTAATATAAAACAAATATTTGTTTAAAAATGAAACATTATGGAATATGAGGTGCTTATTCAACACCCCATATTATTATAAATTTTATGCAGCGACTTCAATAACTGCATTTTCCAGAAAATCATATTCAACTTCCAAACCCGTTTCTTCAATCTCTATATTGGGTTGCGTTTGTTCAGTGAGGCAGAGGCTAATATCATTGCTTCTACTTAAAAAATATACACCTACTTTTTTATTGATTCTATTTTTTATTTCAACCAATTTTATTTCATCAACCACTACAAAATAATTGATTAAACCAGCAGCCACTTTTTCTTTTCCTTCGTCAACAGATTCTAAAAGTGTATATTGAATTGGCTTTTCAATTTTAGGTTTTGATATTTTTTCTTGTTTATCTTTTATTGCTTTATAAGCATAGGCAATGCTGATTTCAGCGTTCTTCATTTTTTCGATTAGTGTATTTGAACCTTTATTAATTACACTTGAAAATCTTACAACTGTTGTTCTACCAACACCAGCAATTCGTGCAATTTCTTCATTGGTATCAATTGTAGTTTCAATTTCTTCACCCTTACCAGCTTTTATCAAATTAGCTTTTGCGATTCTCTCTATTGTTTCTTTCGATTGCATTGCTAATTGAATTTTTTCAATGTTGGATAAGTTCCTTTTTTTGAACTGATGTTTAATCATCCAGAGTTTAATTTCATCCAAATTTTCAAACACATCAGTTATCTCTTTTGTCAGTATCTCTTTTAGTTTTAAATCTGATGCTATTGATAATCTTGTATGCCCATCCACAACTAATTTTCTGCCGTCTTGAGTTGTTATGTAAAGGATTGGGTCATTCATACCATTATGTTTAATATCCTCTTTTAGTTGGCTATATAAATCCTTTTCCATCATTGGCAAATAAGATTTCAATTCCCATATTGTATTCAGACCATTCTTAATATCCATTACAAAATAATCCTCATCAAACAAGTTTATTGTTGGTACTAAATCATCTTTCATAGTTGGGTTAGCCAAATACAATCTCCCATCTAACATACAGCCACCTTTAGCACCATAGGTATGATTTCTATTAATAGTTGGGTCGTTCTGATTCGGATTATTTCTTGTTTTGCCCCACTGTTTAAAGAAGAATGGAACTTTGGCTTCGTCACATTTTTCTTTGATATTATAAACCCATTGTTTTTCCATTGGTCTAACTGCATTTGACCCACTTTCACCACCAACAATAACCCAGTCAATCCCAGTAAAATCAATATCAGTAATTTCTTCAATCAATGGTTCGATTGATACAAACTTATGTTTAGCTCCACACTTTCGTAATGATTCTAATCTTCTTGTTGAACTTTTTACACCACAAGATACGCCCATCCAAATATTATCTGTCCAATTAAGTTTATCTGAATATTCTTCTAATAAATGATTGCGTTTTGTTAAAACTTGGTATGTATGTTCTGGAGTGTTATTCATAACTTCAAATACTCTTTTGATAAAGTCGAATGATACATCTTTATGAAAAATATCCGACATACTATTAACAAAAACGGTTTGTGGTTCTTTCCAAGTAAAGGGAATTAGTAGGGTCATCGGATGTTCAACAACTTCATCGAATCCTTTTGCATATTTTGGTTGGTTTGGATTATGCTTTTTACGTTCAGTTTCTACTTTAGCATAACAATGCAAACATTCTTTACCAAAGAATGTACAACCAGTAACAGTGTTCCAAGTTATTCCTGTCCATTGAATTTTATGAAGGTTTAATTCTTTTGTGTCATTATTTATTAATTGACAAGTGGTATTATTATTCATTTTTTTAAATTTTACTCAATAGTCTATCACCTCGCTTTTGCAAGTCTTTTTTTGACAGTATTGATTTGTTTGAAATTTTGCCAGAATAGGCAAGTGAATATTATTTGGTTTTCTTAATGCTTATTGCTATGGGCTTCTATTTTGTTTCATATTAATCTTGTTTGAGTTTGGGCAATACATTGTCATTGCGGTGTCCCACTTAATTTTTTTAATAAGATTTTGTTGATTATTTGTTGTTAAAAAGTTGCAATCAATCTAACATTTGAATAGCTTTTTGACTTGTTTATTTGCTATTGTAATGCAAAAATACAAAAAAAAATAACTCGAAAATTGGTCGAAAGCTCAAAATGACCCAATTTAATAGATTATCTGAAATGTAAACTAATTTATTGATTATTAATGTTTTATAAATGATAAAAAATCATAACTTAATGATATTTTAATGATTTGTTAACATTGAAATTGTCGGAAATAGGTCTTTGAAGGCTTAATCGTTCGCTTTTATAACATAAAAGAATGTAGTAGCTACAAATAGAGTGTAATAAAGTTATTTAATAATTCATCGTCATTTGAACCTATTTGATTTAGGTACTGAACCAAGTCCATATAAGGATAGTTGATTATGTGTTTTTTATAAATCAATGAATGACTAAAAATATTATGCCCAATTACAACTTGATACATTTCTTTATTGTATGCAATGGGTTTAATAAAATCTATTTCAATTGGCTTACCAAAGCCACTATGAACAAAGGCTTCACCAATCAAATAAGAATAATACTGACAAACTTTTTTGGCTTCTTCAATGGATTCTGTGAAATAAACTTGTGTAGTTTGATTTGAATCATCATATAGCTTTTTGTCTGCTAATTCAAAATAATCAACCAACCGCATACTGGTCAAGTTTAAAACCTGATACATCTCTCGAAACTCAATGTTAGCATAACTAAGTACGATTACATCAAATTTATCCTCACTTATTTCAACAGCTTTTATTTCATCTATTGGTAATTCGCCAAATTGTGTTGGAAAAGTTTGACCTACAACATAGCTAAAATATTCTACGATAGATTCAGCTACAATCTTGTTAAAATATGAAATTGGTTTATTCGTTTGCATTAATGTCTTTTATAATAAATATCAGATGAGTAATACAAAAAATATATCAATTAGCTAACTGCGATAATTTTTTAAATTCAAATCAAACCTATACCTGCATCACATAAATAGACTATCCCCATACCTCGGTACAAAAAATAACAACTTTATCTAAAATTCAGCCTTGAAAGATTATACCAAAAACAACCACCTTAAATTTGGTATATTAAAATAAAAGTCTTATCCTCGCGATATAAAAAATGACAATGAAAGCACGTTATATTAGAACATCAAGTTTACACCAAAATGAAGCAAGGCAATTAATACGGCAACATAAGGACGAACAAGTTTTCATTGATAAAATTAGTGGAGCTATTCCATTTGATAAACGACCTCAAGCAAAACTATTATTGGATTCAGCAAGTAAGGGTGAAATAAAATATATCAGTGTTAGCAGTATCGATAGGCTTGGTCGTTCAACAATTGATGTACTACAAACATTGGAAGCATTAACAAAAATAAATGTAGTAGTTAAAGTTGATAACTTAGGTTTAGAGTCAATGATTGCTGGTAAAGAAAACCCAACTTTTAAACTTATTGTTTCAGTTTTGGCAAACATATCCGAAATGGAAAGGGTTACACTTCGTGAAAGACAACTTGAAGGAATCGCCCTTGCCAAATTACAAAAAGGTATTTATAATGGTAGAGTTAAAGGCACTACTGAAACTAAAGAACAAGTATTACAGAAATATAGTAAAGTTGTTTTTTACTTGAAACGTGATATTAAACCAACGTTTATTGAGATAGCTAAACTTTGTGACTGTTCAAAGAATACAGTTCAAAAGGTTAAGAAAGTTATGGAGGCTGCATAATTTTTAATCGGTGTGCGGAGTTGGTGTGCGGTAACCATCATTTTTTGTATGAAATTGCATCAATAAAACACTTTCTGCTATTGAAAGAGGTCAAAAATTCGGACTTAAAATCCTGTTCGCCGCAACGCGAGTAACGGTTCAATTCCGTTCCGGGGCACAAACAAAAAAAGCAACCTTAGGTTGCTTTTTTTGTTTTAATAACTTGCCAAGAAATTTTCTATTTCTCTTAGGTCTATTTCTGTAATTATACCTTTACCTATTTTCTTTAGGAGAATATACTTAATAGCGTTTATTTCACTTTTTTTATCCATTTTCAGAACATTAAATACTTTCTCTTTATCAAAACTCATTCTGGTGGGCAATTCATATTGCTGGAGTAAACCAATTACAGAATTAGTCTGCTTAAATCCCCATATTTTCTCTGATAATTCACAGGCGAAAGACATCCCTATAGATATGGCATGACCGTGGGAAAGGCAGTATTGATTTTCTAATGCATGACCTAGTGTGTGTCCAAAGTTTAATAACTTACGCTCCCCATTTTCATTCACATCTTTTGCAACAATTGTTGTTTTAAGAATTGCATTTTTCTCAATCAATACATATAATAATTGTTTCTTTTTTTGATAATAAGCTACAGAGTGTGATTGCAGTTCATTAAACATTGAGGCATCTTTAATACAAGCATGTTTAATAATCTCTGCAAATCCATTCTGCCATTCTACTTTTGGTAAAGTTGTTAAAAAAGAATAATCGTGTAAAATAAACTCTGGTTGATTGATAGTTCCAATCATATTTTTATACGGCCCAACATCAATACCATTTTTACCGCCGATACTAGCATCAACTAAAGCCAATAAAGTAGTAGGTACAAATCCAAAATTAATCCCACGCATGTAAATGCTGGCAACGTAACCAGTAATATCTGTAACTACACCACCACCAACCCCAATAAGCGTAGTTGTTTTATTAGCTCCAGAATCTATAAGCTGCTCGATAATATTATCGACAGTAGGTTGAATTTTATACTGTTCTCCAGCCTTTAAAACTATGGTTTGGTAGTTTTTAAACTTTTTTGAATGAAGTGCGTATATGTTTTCGTCAGTTATTAATACTGTATTTCTTTTTTGCAAGGAAGAAAAACCTGCATTGTGTGGAAAGGTGATTTTTGTATGATTAGTGTTCATTTTTGAATATATAAACAAAACAACATTAACTATTCATCACCTTATTCTGGTGATTGATACTTTCAAGATGCACAGCTTCGAAATACTTTTTAATAAAGTCATCACTTAAGCCAAGTGACTGGTTTTTTGCATACACTTTTGTCAAGATGTCATTCCATCTTGAAGCTTGAAAAATAGTAATATTATTTTCTTTTTTATAAGCACCAATAGTATCTGCAATCTGCATTCGCTTACTTAATATTTGCAATAACTCATCATCTAGTTGGTCTATTTGATTTCGCAGTTTTTGTAAAGTAAGGTGCTCACTTATTTCAGCATTTTCTTTACGCCAAATAATTTTTTCAAGTAGTTCTTTAAGTGCTTCTGGTGTAATTTGCTGAGCAGCATCACTCCAGGCTATATCAGGCGTTATATGACTTTCTATCATTAACCCATCATATCCTAAGTCAATACTTTTTTGGGAAATTTCCAGCAAAATATCTCTTCTGCCTCCAATATGACTTGGGTCACAAATAAATAGTCTATCGCTGTTTCTTCTTTTCATTTCAATGGCTAAATGCCACATTGGTGCATTACGATATTCTGCATTTCCATAAGAAGAAAAGCCACGATGAATAAGACCTATATTTTGTGTGCCCGTTTTTTCAATTCGCTCTAAAGCACCCTGCCATAAATCAATGTCTGGATTAATGGGATTTTTAATCAATACGGGAATATTTACACCTTTTAAAGCATCTGCAACTTCTTGTACACTAAAAGGATTAACGGTAGTTCTAGCACCAATCCATAATACATCTACTTCAAATTTCAGTGCATCTTCAACCTGCTTCGCAGTAGCAACTTCAACGGTTGTTTTTAATCCTGTTTCTTTTTTTGCACTTAAAAGCCAGGGTAAAGCTGCGGCACCAATACCTTCAAACATTCCAGGACGTGTTCTTGGTTTCCAGATACCAGCACGAAATAAATCAACAGCATCTATATCAACAAGTCTTTTAGCAGTTTGCATTACTTGTTCTTCTGTTTCAGCAGAACAAGGGCCAGAGATAATAATACCTCCAGCCCTTTTTGTAGATTTAATAAAATTATTTTTAATCGTCATTAAGTTATCTAATTAACGAGAGTTTGCATCATTCATTCTTATTCTTCTGCCTTTATAACTTTTACCATCTATAGCTTTAATCATTTGACCAGCATGGCTTTTATCTATCTCTACCCAACTATTCATTTCTTTCATATCGATTCTTCCTAAAACATCTTTTTTCAAATCGCTCATATCAAGCACAAACTGCAGGAAGCTTGCTTTGTAAAAACCATCTTTGGTACCAAGGTTTACAAATAGTCTTGTTGTGTTACCACTACCACTATTTGATATTGGCGTTCTTTCTCTTCCACGTGCACCATCTCTACTGCTATCAATTCTTTGTCTGCCTCTATCATTTCCTCTGCTATCTCCCCTATCATTTCCAAACTCTCTTCTTTCACCTCTTCGTTGTTCGCGAAGGTTTAAGTCTTCACTATTTTCATAATATTTTAAAAACCTATCAAACTCAGTAGCAGCGACTCTTTTAAGGATTTCTTCTTTACTAACATCTGCAAATTTTTCTTGCAACATAGGCAAATAAGAATCATAATCTCCATGACTGATATCAACCTGCAACAACTTATCCATGAAATGATAAAATTGTTTTCTACAAACATCTTTACCAGTTGGAATTTCTGTTTTTACTATATTACTTTGAATGAGCCTCTCAATGCCTCTAAGCTTAAAAGTTTCGCGAGTATGCACAATACTCATACAAATTCCCATACTGCCTGCACGTCCAGTTCTACCACTTCTATGAGTATAAACTTCTGTATCATCTGGTAGTTCATAATTAATAACGTGTGTTATTTCTTTCACGTCAATACCACGTGCAGCAACATCAGTAGCAATAAGTAATTGCAACGATTTTTCTCTAAAAGCTTGCATTACTTTATCTCTTTGCGGTTGACTTAAGTCGCCGTGCAAAGCATCAATATCATATCCTTCTCTGGTAAGTTTAGATGCAATATCCTGAGCATCCATTTTGGTACGAGTGAAGATGATACCATACATTCCCGGGTTAAAGTCAATCAAACGCTTCAAGGTCTCATATCTGTGCTGCGATTGGGTTACAAAATACTGATGATCGATGTTTTTATTAGCAGTATTCATTTTGCCCACTGTAACTTCCTGTGGGTTGTTCATGTACTTCTTGCTCACCTTTCGAATTTCTGGTGGCATAGTTGCACTAAACAACCATGTACTTTCTTTCTTTGGTGTATTTTGCAAAATAAATTCAATGTCTTCCTGAAAGCCCATATTCAACATTTCATCAGCTTCATCCAGTACAACATATTTTATTTCTTCCAGATTAATTGCCTTTCTTTCTATTAAATCGATTAATCGACCCGGTGTTGCAACTACTATTTGCACACCACGTTTGATATCGCGTATTTGCATTGAAATGCTTGTACCACCATATACTGCCACTACATTCATACCTGGCATGAACTTCTTAAACAATTCTATCTCTGTTACAATTTGCATACACAATTCACGTGTAGGGCAAATTACCAAAGCTTGTGCATTTCTTTGTTTTTCATCTACCAATTGCAATAAGGGTAAACCAAAAGCTGCAGTTTTACCTGTACCTGTTTGTGCCAGCCCAATCATATCTGTTGTGCCGCTTAATAAAATGGGAATTGCTTTCTCTTGAATGGTTGTTGGGTTCACAAACCCCAACGCGTCGGTTGCTTTAACTAATTTTTCGTCTAAGCCTAACTCACTAAATGTTATCATTACTTTTTTAAAATTTGCGGCGAAGATAACGGTTTGAAATTTGGCAGTCGTTTATTGGTAGTGATTTTGGAAATATTGCCAGTTATCTATGAATGAATTAGATTTATTTTACTAAAAAAGCAAGAGCAAATTTTATGAAGTTTGGACGATTTATATTGATATAATAAAATGAATTTGAGTTAATATAAAATCTTCATTTAGCTCAATTGTTTTAAAATAAAAAATAGCCACCATTATGGTGGCCATTTCGATCAGAAAAAAAATAAAAATGTGTTTTACAATTATATAGGAAGCATCCTTTGTAATGTACCTTCAATAGAAATTAAATTCTATTTTGCTCCTCCTTTACAATGTTCTTTTAAAAAATTTGTATAAAGCTTTGATAAATGCAAGAAGGTTCCCTCGCCTTCACTTAAGCCATGACTTCTGTTGGGATAACTCATCATACTAAACTGTTTGCCATATTTTACTAACTCATTAATCAACATTTCTTGGTTTTGAAAATGCACATTATCGTCACCAGTTCCATGAATGATTAACAAATTCCCTTTTAAGTTTTTTGCATAGGTAATAGGGCTACAGGCATCAAAGTCTTCTTTATTTTCTTGTGGCAATCCCATATACCTTTCTTCATAAATATTATCATAACACAGGCGATTTGTTACTGCAGCAATCGAGATTCCTGTTTTATATATTTCTGGATATTGGAACATTAAATTAAGAGTAGTTGTACCACCTCCACTCCAACCCCAAACGGCCACTCTATCTGCATCTACAAAACTCCACTGTAATATTTTTTTTGCAGCCATTGCTTGATCTTTAATATTCACTCTACCAACATTTTTATAAATAGCTTTTCGCCATGCAGCACCTTTTGGTGCTGGGGTACCGCGTCCATCTATACTAATTTGTATGTAGCCATCAGCTGACATATCTCCAGAATACAGATAATTCCCAGCACTTCCATAGGTATCAGTTACAGTTTGTTCTGCAGGCTCTGTATAAACATAAAAAACCACAGGATATTTTTTTGTAGAGTCGAAGTTGCGAGGTTTAATCATGTATCCATCCATTGTTATGTTATCTTCTGTAGTTACTTTAAAAAACTCAATTCCACCACCAGCATTAGGTTTTTTAACAACACTTGTTCCAAAACTAAGATGTTGTGGCAAGCTTACCCATTCATTGCCAGGAATAGAACTTACATTAGAAAAATTGTGTTTTGCGAACATACCATTTGGTGAAATAGAATAACTATGTGTGCCATTGAAATCGGCTGGACTCACACGTTCTCCAGCACTTCCCTTTAATGTTGCACGATATAAGTATTGTTGTGTAGCATTCTCTGGAGAAGCCATATAATAAACGAATCCGTTTTTTTCATCAATGCCTTTGAAACTTATCATATCATGATTTCCGGTGATAATTTTCCGTTCATTTTTACCATCTTTACTAATAGCATAAATATGTCTCCAGCCATCTTTTTCACTTACCCATAAAAACTCTTTTCCACCATTGATCCAATCCCAACCTGTGGGGTCATCATTGTTCCAATAGCCTTTACTATCAATCCAGGTATCAGATGTTTCGGTATGAATGATATTTGTTTTACCTGTAGCAATATTGCTTACTAAAACTTTGCTTTCA
>CANGOT010000062.1 GCA_947455425.1 Chitinophagaceae bacterium
AATATGGTGAGAAGTCCAGCCACCTTCTTTATGCAAAGCATATGGCAAATCCCAATGAAATAAAGTAACATAAGGTACCAAACCTAAATGCAAACATTCATCAATAAGATTATGATAAAACTTAACTCCTTCCTGATTGATTCTTCCTGTTCCATCTGGTAAAATTCTACTCCAGGAAATTGAGAATCGAAATATTTTAAAGCCCAGTGCTTTAGCAATTAGCAAATCATCCTTATACCTGTAATAGAAATTACAAGCATTATTAAGATTTGATTTGTCTTTGATTTTTCCTTGTCTTTTTGCAAACACATCCCAAATAGAAAGACCTCTTCCATCAACATTGTAAGCTCCTTCAATTTGTGGGGCAGATGTTGCAATGCCCCACAAAAAATCTTTATTAAAATTCTTGGATGTGATAATAGAATAATTTATTGCTTAATAAATTGTTTAGATATTGTCTCGTTATTGCATTTTATAGAAACTGTATAAATGCCTTTTGATAAGTTAGTAATTGACAAATATGATTGTAATGTTTGCTTCGAAATTTGTTTTACTAAAACAGTTTCTCCTGCTGCGTTAATCAAACTTAAAGAAGCGTCACCATTAATGCTTGAATGATTAACAACAATAAAGTCTTGAGCAGGGTTTGGATAAATAGTGATGTCAGAGCTTTTAGTTTTAGCAGAAGCCACAGCGATATTACTATAGGAATAACTACCATTTATTTTATTTGCTTTCACCCTGTAATAACTCGTTATATTATTAAATTTATCATCAGTAAATGTTAAAGCAATATTTGATTGTACAATTTCTTTAGCAAGGGTAGAGAAATTTCTTCCATCGTTGCTTTTTTCAATTGTGAAATTGCTTAAAGAACTTATATCACTAAAACTCCAATTTAATTTAGCAGCATTGTTTTCAATTGTTGCATTAAGTACAAAATTATTATCTGCCAGTACTGGTATTGGTGCTAAAGCAACGCCACGAAAAACAGTGCCAGTAGGTGCTGCAGCAATTAAAGTATAAGTAGAAGACGATGGTGCAGCATTGTATGCAGCATTATCAGTAATAGTAACAAGTGAATCAGAGTTTCTTGTTGCATATAATGTTACAGTTGTGCCATTTACAACACCTGTTAATCCACGATAAACACTTCCGGCATCAATCACACCAACAGAGTCGTAAGTGTTGGTGAGTATATTTAGTGCATACTTTTTTATTCCTCCAGCACCATTTGTGTTATCATCTGCAACATAAGCCACATTTGATATTGGGGCAGTACTTGGTACTTTAGCTGCAAAAAATGCATAAGGGCTCGCAGGGTTTGCAATAGGCAGACCAGGTATTGGGTTAATTACTTTACCTGTATCTACTGGCAAGCCAGTTCCTGTTCCTACAATTCCAACTCTTACAGCTGAACCAGAACCTGTAGATACAAACAATTGACCATTAAACTCATTAACTGTTCTTAAATTAGTAATATTTGTTCCGGTACTTGTAATACGGCTTATTACTATTGCAGAATCAGTAGAATTTACAGTGGTATATTGTAATCCTTTTGCACCACTCACCAGCCAAACAGAATTTCCGTCATTTGAATAAGCTCCGCGAGGATTATTAGTCGAAGCAAAATTTGTTAACGTTTTTGATGTGTTAATAGAAGCATCACTTTTTATAATAGCAATAACTCTTGGTACTGCTGTTCCTGTTGTTGTACTCAAAGAAACTGTAGAAGCACCCACAGCACTTGCATACCCAGCAAAAGTTAAAAAATTACCATTTGCACTTCTAGTTAAAGCACCTTCACTTGTTGCTGTTCCGCTTAATACAATTGGTTGATTAGTTCCATTTGTAACTGTTGGTAAAGAAATTGATTGCACTTTAACATTTGTTATGGGATTGTATTCATCTAAGAACAATGCATTGCCTTTATTGCTTAAAGTATTGGTTCCATCGCCAACTCTTAATACAACAATATTTCCTGCAGTAAAAGGAGCTTGTGCATTTGCAACAACTGCTAAACAAATTAAAAATAGAAAAGAAAAATTTTTTTTCATAATATGTATTTTTTACAAAGTAAAAGTGGTATTGAGTTATTGATGTTAACGAATTGTTAAGTATATTTTTATCTCAAAGTAACAATTAAACTCCTAAATTTTTTAAAGCCATTATTTAAATATTTTGAATGAATATTATCATCGTAAAAAGATGTAGCACCATCATCACAAAGCAATTGAACTTTGCCGGTATAGTTTCCATCATTTGTTAATTCAACTGCCGCTTCAATGTTAAAATCTTTTATATCCTTATTGGAAACGAGTTTAGGAACATCACTTGCATAGCCACTCCATAAGTACAAAGCTGCATTTCGCTCAGCATTTGAGTTTCCTGCAACAATTAAATACATTGCGTTCGAAAGTTTAATAATATCTCTAAATCCTCTACCATCCAGGTTCAACTCTATGGGGGTATCTATATTTATTTTTTTTGAATAATGGCCATTACTAAACCATTCTTCAAATTTTTTTATTGGAGCAATAACTGCTTTAGTTCTTGAAGTTGCTGGTACAAGTGGTGCTCTAAAAGCAATATATAATGTAGAACTATCTGGTGCAAATACCATCCCTTCTATGTTAAAACCATTAATTTGCTTAGGCTTTTCACCATTTGCAGCAGATGCTGAAAAGTTATAGCCATTTTTATCGCCCCATTCGATTAACTTCTTTCTTAATTCTGTATAACTATCTTTAAAATTAAACTTGGTATTTTTTCCTGTGCCTTTAAATTCAGTAGCGATAAGTGTGCTTCGGGTGGGCTTTTCTTCATATTTTTTTCCACCATTTCCCATAGAGCCTGTCCAATAAATAATGTTTTTACTTTTCAAGCTTCTAACGCCTGCTTCACAATCTATTTCTTTACTTGATGCTTCACCACTATTCAAATATTTTTCGTAATTAAAAATATTAACTGGTAGGCCCGATTGTGTTTTATCATAAACAACTAACGAGTTACTTTCATCGTCACCAACAATCATATATTGTTCATCAATATTAATTGCAGCAGAAGCATCTGAAAAACCTGTGTGAGTAATTGTTTGAAGTGATTTATTTGAAGATGACGCAGCATAATAAACAATCATTTCTTCTTTATCTTTTCCCTTAATAACACTTAAAGTAATATTCGCATATCCTACACTTGATGGCTTTATTTTAACATTAAAATCACCATTGTTTTTTGTAATGATGATACCATTATTTGCAACAACAAGAGGGTTGTCGTTTTCAATTTTTACAATATAATCGTTTGGTAAAATTGGTTTTCCATTGTAAGACACACTAACAAAAAATCCGCAACTAAATGCAGGGTCAGTTGTATCATTTATTACGCTACTTATATATGGCGGATGTAATAATGTTGATGTTTTGTTGTAATTAAATTCTAAACTTAATAAACTCGCAGATTTAGCAAAAGTATTACCACATAAAAGAATAACAAAAAGCAAAGAAAAATCTTTAATACACTTCATTATTAATATAAAATTGTGTCTTAATAAATGGAAAAACAATTCATTATTTTAAAATAATGGTGTTTTACCTTAATTAAAAGGATATTTGAATATAAATATTTATTCAACTTGTAATTGCCAGCCTATTCTCCATTGGTTGTCCCATTTGTTAGTGTTGATACTTTCTGTTTGAGAAAGATTTCTAAAAAACTCAGCACGTATCATAGAGTGATAGCCATTCAACTGATAACAAACAGATGCCGCAAGATGCTTCGAAATACCACTAACCAAATCATTGGCATTTAGTTCGTCATATCTAACAGAAAAAATAGTTTTAATGGGTTTGGAAAAATAGTTTAATTGAGTAAACCATCCACCAGCTTTAAAGTATCCATTGGTAAGTGTTTTTGGCAGCCCCATCAAAAGAGGATCGCTTGAGTTTTGTGGTATTCCTTTTATTAAATGTCCTTCAGCTTGTGCAGAAAAGCCCATATATTCAACAGAAAAATCTGCACCATAAATAAATTTTTCGCCATTAACTACTTTAAAGTTTAAAGTGGTATCATCTAGCAAATAACCTACTTCACCTGTTAAGAATTTTGTTCCAGTTGGCAAATTTCTTTTAGTATATCTACCATTAATTCCTAAAGCAAAATTTGGTGTAGTTCTTACTTTTGTATCGGCATATTCCTTTGGCATTTTATCTGGATAAGAAACTTCTAATCTACCTATATATTCATATGAACCACTAGGGTCGTTAGTGCCAGTTAACACAACTTCACCAACACCAGTATACACCCCTGCAAATGCTTTTACTCTATCTTTCCAAAAACTACGCGTTAGTTTTATACCTAAATCTCTACGAGCAAAACAATCGCCCTTTACAATTTCCGCTCTTGTCCAATATGGACTCCATTCATGTTCAATTAATGATGACAATGAATAGGGAATTCTACCATAACCCAGCGTAATATTGGCAAATTTTTTAAATCCCTTATATGTAAAATTGGCATCATATAAAGCTGGGGAAGAGGGATCTATTACAGCATTCCCAATGTTGGCAAAATCTAGTTGTAATTTATACTCATATATATCCCCTATTTTGCCTTCCATTCCAAAACGGGCATCCTTTAATCGAAAGGTGTTTTTTTCGGGTTTTGATGTAACATTTTCAGCGTAATCTCTCCAGTTCATATAGGTTGAAAACACTCCTGAAAAAGAAACAGTATGATTTCCATTATTTATCTTAACTGGCTCTTGTGCAAATAGTTTTACAGTAATTAGTAAAACAAACGATACTATATAAATTTTTTTCAATTGATTAATTTGTTGTGTTTAAAATTTCTGTTTATAAAGAAGATAACTATTGCTTATAACCCTCAACGGTTATGTTATCAAATCTATTGTTTCCACTAGTTCCCAAATTTCCATTGCTAAACGTAATTTTAAATCTAAGATTAGGATTATTATTAGCTCCAGAAATAGATGATAAATCGTAAGTAATTAAAGAATAATTTGGATCAACTGTTGGCATATAGGTAGGTGAGGTAAGACCTGTGTTGATATAAGTTGTTCCACCATTTAATGAATAAGAAACATCACTATTTTGTGCTCCACTAGAGGTTCTATCAACTGCATAAGAAATTTTAATTTTCTTATACCCTGTAGTGGGAGTATTAATAATAAATGCATTCACTGGATTTCTAACTCTCAAACAATCCCCTGGCAAATCGCCGTTTCTAACGTTTTGGGTAGCTGTACTTGTTGTAAAATCAAAATATCCTGTAGTTCCAGTAACAGTTGCAAAATCAAAGTCCAAAGAAGCAGCAGGAATCAATGAAATAGCTTTGCTTGTATCTGAGTTATTGAAGTTCCAATAGTTTAGCAAATAAATATTGTTTAACCCACTACCAGGAATAGAATCTGCATCAACAGTAATATTATCAAATCTATCATTGCCAGAAGAATTACCGCTTCCAATTGCAAAATCAATTTTAATTTTAAAGTTTGAATTATCATTAACAGCCGTTATTCCACTAAAATCATAGCTATAAACATTCCATATGGTATCAACATTATTTAAGTTGGGCTGAAGATTATTGCTAGAGAAATTTATTCCATCAACTGAATATGAAAGAGAATTTAGCTGTGCACCATTTGAAGTTCTTTTTACTGCATAAGAGAAAATAACATTCTTATAACCGCTAGTTGGTAAATTTAAAACAAAACTACCTGCCGGGTTTCTTAATCTTAATGCACTGCCACCAATATCACCATTTCGAGCGTTTAAAGATGAGCTATCTGCAACTGCATCATAATATCCTCCTGCAGAAGTCGAATATATCCAAGAAGCATTCCCAATTGTTAATGAGGGAGTCAACAAATCAGTTACATTATTAAAATTCCAATAGTGAATTAACTGACGCGTGCCCACAATTGGGGCAGCAGCAGTTTTAAATGTTCCACTAGGAAATTCTCTATCTTTTGCACAAGAAGCAAATAGAACGATAATAAAAGTTAGCTGTAACAGTTTTCTCATTATTTAGTATTTGCGGCAAAACTATGCGTGCAATGTTATTTTAATGTTAACGAACGTTATCATAGTGTTAACAATCTTGGTATAACCATTAAATCGAGCTTTTTTAATATGAAGCTGATATTTTTTATAAAAAACCTCACTTAAATAATCAATTGAACAGGTTAGTACCCGAAGCAATTTTATTGAAACGGTTTAAATTCTACAGATGGAAAGCACCAATGTCAAAATCATTTGCAGAGATTAAATGTTAGATATATCAAGTATGGTTCAATTACTATACAAAGCGAAGGATGAGCGAAGGATGGGTGAAGGATAGGTGAAGGATAGGTGAAGGATAAATGGAGAATATTATAGACAAATGTACATGAAACTTATATTATAAATGCCAACCCGCTTTCATAAAAGTTGTATTATTCTAGATGTGAATAAATACTGGTTTGTGTTTTATGGTTTTTATGCTAAATAAGGTGAGATGTTATATTTTTCACAGTATTGGCGTACAAAAAAGAATAACACCAATTATAGATTAGCAACAGAAAGAAGTGTTTTTTAAAGTTCACATTTGGTTACGGAGCAACCCAGTAAAAAGATTATTGCATAATAATATATGACGGTAAATGAAACAATTTTCAATTATTAAAACAAAGCTACGCTTACCTTAAATCAACAAATAAAGCATCTAATCGTCTAAACCATCTTTCAAATAACTATCAGATCTTATGAATCTATATTTATTTCTGTAGAACTGTTTGCTTTCTTCCGAATTTGAATGCAATATCTTTAATGATATAGAAATGTTTTTGGCTAAAACTCATATAACCTGAAAAACATAAGTATCAAAATATTTTTATGGGTAGAAGCTGTTTGAGTTATTTGTTTAGAATATATTAACTATAGTTTTTTAAACGAAACAAAGCAAATCTTGCAGTAACAATCCAATGCTTAAGTGAAAAGTTCAACGAAGTTGTAACCAAATAAATTATCATAAGAAATTTCAAATAAATAGCTCAAACAGCTTCTTAATATTTCTACAGAAATATTATCCTTAATTAATACTTTACTTTGCTGTAACAAATTTTAAAATGTATCTAGTAAGAACACCGTGGATTTTAAAAAAAGTATACTCTAGCTATTTTTGGAATATCAATACCCAAGATAAAATTATTTATTTAACCTTCGATGATGGCCCACATCCAACCATTACAAACTTTGTTTTAGACACACTGAAATTCTATAACGCTAAAGCAACTTTTTTTTGTATTGGAAAAAATGTTGAACTCTACCCAAGCACCTATTCAAAAATTATTGAACAAGGACATAGCGTTGGCAATCACACACAAAATCATTTGAATGGTTGGAAAACTTTAGATGAGAATTACTTAAACAATATTGAAGAAGCCGCAAAAAAAATTGATAGTAAACTATTTCGTCCGCCATACGGAAGAATTACAAGATTTCAAGCAAATCTATTAATGGAAGCTAAATATAATATTATTATGTGGGATGTTTTAAGTGGAGATTTTGACATCAGTTTATCAAAAGAGAAATGCTCAGAAGATGTTATTCTTGCTACCCAACCTGGAAGCATTGTTGTTTTTCATGATAGTGAGAAAGCCATGCCGAGACTTGAGTATGCTCTTCCTAAAATGCTTAATTTCTTTAACAACAAAGGCTATAAATTTGATGCTATTAATACAAGTCTATTTAAGCAATAATTTTTTATGCAATATCAAAATACAATTACAAAACTGTTTAATATACAATATCCGATAATTCAAGCAGGAATGATATGGGCAAGCGGCTGGCGTTTAGCCTCAGCAGTTAGTAATGCTGGTGGACTTGGTTTATTAGGTGCTGGCAGTATGTACCCAGATGTTTTAAAGGAGCACATCTTAAAATGCAAAGCAAATACCAACAAACCTTTTGGTGTAAATATTCCTTTATTATATCCAGATATTGAAAAACACATTGAAACTATTATCTCACAGAAAATTCCTATAGTTTTTACAAGTGCCGGTAACCCCAAAATATGGACTAAGATTTTGCAAGATCATGGCATTATTGTAGTGCACGTAGTTAGCAGCAGTTTGTTTGCACAAAAAGCAGAAATAGCCGGATGTAATGCAATTGTTGCAGAAGGGTTTGAAGCAGGTGGGCACAATGGCAGAGAAGAGACCACTTCAATGGTGTTAATCCCACAAGTAAAAGAAGCGGTAACAATTCCTGTAATTGCAGCAGGTGGTATTGCAACTGGAAAACAAATGTTAGCTGCGATGGTTTTAGGAGCAGATGGCGTACAAATTGGTAGTAGATTCATATGCACACCAGAAGCATCCTCACATTCGAACTTTAAAGAAGCAATTTTACATTCTAAAGAAGGTGATACTATGTTAAGCATGAAAAAAACTGTGCCGGTAAGATTACTAAAAAATGACTTCTACAATACAGTAAAAAATGCTGAAAACAATGGTGCGAATGAAGAGGAACTAAAAAGGATTTTAGGAAGAGGTAGAGCTAAAAAAGGAATGTTTGAGGGTGATTTAATAGAAGGTGAATTAGAAGTCGGTCAAGTTAGTTCTATGATAAAACAAATAAAACCTGCAGCATTAGTAGTAAAAGAAATTTGGGATGAGTTTGAAAATTTCAAAAGCAAGTTTTAATCTCGCCTCTTAAATAAAATCGTCTCGTAAGGACTATTAATATTTTCTTATATGCTATACTTTCAGAATTAATTTAAACAAAAAGACTTCAAGTTTATGAAAAGCAAGATTTTTTGCATCAAGTTTAAAATTAATTTTTGGTAAGATTTGTATTTTAATTCTTTTTTACACTAAAATTGCCAACTCAAATAATTAAACAAATAAATTTCAAAATCAAAAAATCGATTGTATTATGGCAGACATTAAACCAACAGCAGTAAAAGCTAGTACATCAGTACAACCACACAGAGCTAGTAACGCTATTTCTTGGATAGCTCCATTGGCTTGTATTATTTTAGGCTATGTTATTTGGCGTTTTATTATCGGCTCGCCTGATAATTTTAAAGTAGGTAAAGAAAATGGTGGTTTTTGGCCAGATCGTGATGGTGCTATTGGTGGCTTAGCAAAAATGTATCAAGGAGGTATTATAGTACCTATTTTGATCGGTTGTTTTTTAACAGTTCTAACCTTTGTTATCGAAAGATTATTAACTGTTATTAAAGCAAATGGAACTGGAAATAATGCAGAGTTTATTAGAAAGGTACAATATCACCTGGCAAATAAAGAGGTTGATAATGCATTAGCAGAGTGTGATAAGCAAAAAGGTAGCGTAGGTAATGTGATGAAATCTGGTTTACGCAAATACAAAGAGATGATTGGTAATAATGAATTATCTACGGAACAAAAAGTATTAAATATCCAAAAAGAAGTAGAAGAGGCAACAGCACTTGAATTACCTATGTTGGAGAAGAACTTAGTTTTTCTTTCTACTATTGCATCTGTTGCAACTTTATTAGGTTTATTAGGAACTGTATTAGGTATGATTCGTTCATTCTCTTCATTGGGTGATAGTGCCGGACCTGAAGCATCTGCGAGACTTTCTCAAGGTATTTCTGAGGCCTTGTACAATACAGCTTTGGGTATTGGTACCTCTGCAGTAGCAATTATTATGTACAACATTTTTACTACAAAAATTGATGGTATTACTTTCGGAATCGATGAAAGTGGTTTTACATTAACACAAAGTTTTGCTGCAAATTACAAATAGTATAAAACTGTTTGTGGATTGTTGCATTTTTTACATCCCATTTGTGAATTTTTAAAAAAATAAAAAATGTCAAGACCCAAAATTGCCCGAAAAAGTACAAGCATTGATATGACTGCGATGTGTGATGTTGCTTTTTTATTATTATCTTTTTTTATCTTAACAACAAAACCAAAAGCATCTGAAGCTATTAATGTTGTAACACCAAGTTCAGTTGCCTCGAAAGCTGCTCCTACTAAAGATATCGTTCTAGTAACGATTGATAAAAATGGTAAAGTTTTTTTATCAATGGATGATGAACAAAAGAAAGAGTACATTGCCAACACTTTAAACACAACTAAAAATCTAGGGATAAATGTTGCTGCATTTAAGAAAGCAGAATTCTGGGGTACTTCTTTCAGCCAAGTACCAGCTTTCTTGGCTCTACCAATTGAAAGAAGAAATGGAGATGCTTTACCAGGAATTCCTATAGATACAGCTACAAGTTCAAGCGAACTAGTAGAATGGTTATCGCTTGTTAATAAAGCCTATGCTGGTCAAAAAATGAACTTATTATTAAAAGGTGACAACAATAGCAAATATCCCGCTTTCAAAGCAGTTATAGAAGCTTTTAAAAAGAATGATTTTTTGAAATTTCAAATGATAACAAATCCTGAAAGTGTGCCAGTTGGTAGCGAATTATTTAAAGATAATTTACTCCACCCTGCAAAAAAAGAGGGATAAATTAATAAACAATATTAATAACAAAAAAAATATTTTGTAATGGCAGAAATGGATACTTCGTCCGGTGGTGGTCACAAAAAAGGGCCGGGCGTAAAAAAAGCAAAAAAACTTTCTACCAGAGTAGATTTAACTCCAATGGTTGATTTAGGGTTTCTATTAATAACATTCTTCATTTTCACAACTACAATGAGCCAACCAACGGCTTTTAAACTGAATTTACCAAAAGATGCTGAAAAACCAGAAGACAATACTAAAATCAAGCAAAGTGGAGTTTTAACTATTTTACTAGGAAAAGACAATCATGTTTTTTAT
>CANGOT010000063.1 GCA_947455425.1 Chitinophagaceae bacterium
ATGGTCATAAATTTAAGCAACAAGCATAGCCTTTTAACTAATTGGATCGCAGAACTCAGAGATGTAAATGTGCAAGGAGATAGAATGAGATTTAGAAGAAACTTGCAACGTATTGGTGAAGTAGCGGCTTATGAAATAAGTAAAGGATTGTCTTTTAATGAAGTAGATGTGCAAACACCTCTTGGTATTCATAGTAGTAAACTGTTGCAGCAGCAACCAGTATTAGCCACTATTCTTCGTGCTGGTTTGCCTTTGCATCAAGGGATGTTGAATTATTTTGATAAGGCAGATAATGCATTTATTTCTGCATACAGAAAACATCATAAAAATGGCACATTTGAAATTTGTTTAGATTACATGAGTTGCCCGCCACTCGATAATAGAATTGTTATCATTAGTGATCCTATGTTAGCAACAGGGGCCTCTCTTGTAAAAACAATTAACTTTATGAAAGAGGAAAGCACTCCTTCTAAGATTTATATAGTTTGTGCTATTGCGAGTTCAGTTGGTATAGAATATATTCATCGTGAATGTGGTGATGATATAATGATTTGGTGTGGTGATATTGACGACGAATTAACTGCTAAAGGCTACATTGTACCAGGTTTGGGAGATGCAGGAGACTTAGCTTATGGAAGCAAGATGCAATCTTAATTGTAGCAATTGCTTTATATAAGATGCAAAAAGTGAATTCAAATTTCTTGCATTTCTTTTCTTTTATTTTTGATTTTAATGAGACAGCTTTTTATTATAATAGTATTCATTGGCATAAGTGGGCTTGTTAAAGCACAGGATCCACACTTTTCGCAATTCTTCTCATCACCACTTACACTGAATCCTGCATTTACTGGTAAGTTTAATGGTGATTATAGGTTGATGGGAGATTACCGAAATCAGTGGCCTACTATTAATAACGCATTTATTACAACAACAGGCAGCATTGATTTTCATATTTTAAAAAATAAAATAGCCAGTAATAATATGTTTGGTTTAGGCTTTAGTGTTTTAAGTGATAATAGTGCCAATGGTGCGGTGAAACTTAACTATGCATCCATTTCTACAGCTTACCATAAAGGTTTGGACGAAGATGGAAATAATACACTTGGTATTGGTATTCAGGCAACATATTCTAATATGATTATTAACACCAGTAACCTCAAGTTTGAAGACCAGTTAGAGTTAGCTGGCTTCACTGGTATTAGTAAAGAAGCTTTTGCAGGTGCTACATTGCAATCTAATTACTTCGATTTAAACGCTGGAGTTTTGTATAATGGTAGTAGTAGCGATAAGAATAATTATTATGTGGGTGTAAGCATGTATCATATTAACCAACCCAAGCAAAAATTTAATGGACTATCAACACCTTTAAGAACAAGATTAACAACACATGCTGGTGGATCTTTTATGATGACTGATAATTTCGGTTTTCATCTTAGTGGATTATATAGTTATCAATCTGGGGCTACAGAAGCATTATTTGGTGGTGCTGCACAGTTTATAGCAAATCCATCAGACCCAAGCCCCGTTAGTGTTTATGCAGGTGGTTGGTTAAGGCTAAATGATGCTTTTATTCCATATATCGGATTAGAATTTTTAGATACACGTATAGGCATTAGTTATGATGTGAATACATCGTCTTTAAAAACTGCTTCGCTAAGTAGGGGAGGAATAGAGATTTCTGTTATTTATACTCACCAACCCAATACAGACAAGCCTATCAGCTGTCCTAAATTTTAGTTTTATTTCGGCTCATCAACTATAAAAAAAATTGTAAGTGCTACTGAACATAAAATGAAAGCAGTTAGCCCCTTAATAGAAATAAGAAACAACATGCTTGTAGCAAAAAACATAAAAAAAAGATACGGAACTGTTGAGGTTTTAAAGGGAGTTGATGTGGCTATAACGAAAGGCGAAATGGTTAGTATCATAGGCTCTTCTGGAGCTGGCAAAAGCACTTTGCTTCATATACTGGGCACACTTGACAAACCCGATTCGGGAGAAGTTTTCATTAATGGCCAGGCTGTGCATCAATTAAATGGAAAAAAATTAGCAGCATTTAGAAATAAGCATATTGGTTTTGTTTTTCAATTTCATCATCTATTGCCGGAGTTTAGTGCAATAGAAAATGTTTGTATTCCAGGTTGGATAGCTGATAGAAAAAAAAATGAATTGCATGCTGATGCTGCGAAACTATTAACCAGATTGGGTTTGAAAGATAAAATTGAGAATAAACCCAATCAATTGAGTGGTGGTGAACAACAGCGGGTTGCTGTTGCCAGGGCATTAATAAATCAACCAGATATTATTTTTGCAGATGAACCAACTGGCAATTTAGATAGTAGCCACGCCAAAGATTTGCACAAACTTTTTCTTGAACTTTGTGAAGAGTTTAATCAAACTTTTGTAATAGTAACACATAACGAGGATCTTGCTGCACAGAGCAAAAGAGTGTTGAAAATGAAGGATGGGATTTTTGTTGCAGCAACACTTTAAATGTATAATAAAACCAGCGAATAACTTGTGACTTCATTTATGATAAACTAACGATTTACTCACGAATAAAACTTGCGATAATATGGAACCATCTGTTCTCTTAGAAATTAGTAATAATATAGCTTTCATTACACTCAACCGCCCCGAAAAGTTCAATTCTTTTAATAAAGAAATGGCTCTAAAACTTCAAGCAATTTTAGATGATTGTGCTAATGATACATCTATTCGTTGCATTTATTTAACTGGCAATGGAAAAGCATTTAGTGCTGGTCAGGATTTAGCAGAGCTAACAGACGACAATCCTCCCACAATTTCTCAAATACTTAGTCAACATTACAACCCAATTGTAACTCGTTTACGTAATATTCCTTTGCCAATTGTTTGTGCCGTAAATGGTGTTGCTGCAGGTGCAGGTGCCAATATTGCATTGGCTTGCGATGTAGTGGTGGCAAGTGATGCAGCCTCGTTTATTCAGGCTTTTAGTAAAATTGGATTGATACCTGATAGTGGCGGCACTTTTATTTTACCAAGATTAATAGGTTTTCAACGTGCTAGTGCTTTGATGATGTTGGGCGATAAAGTATCTGCTAGCGAAGCTTTGCAAATAGGTATGATTTATAAGGTTTTCAGTAAAGAATCTTTTAAAGAAGAAAGTATCGAAATTGCTACAACACTCGCCTCAATGCCCACAAAAGGGCTCGCTTATACGAAGCATGTTTTAAATCAATCAATAAATCGTTCGCTTGAGCAACAGTTGGAACTCGAAGATGAATATCAACAAAAATCTGCTGCAACAAAAGATTATAACGAAGGAGTTGCTGCTTTTATGGAAAAACGAAAACCCAATTTTATTGGAGCGTAATTTAAATGCACTAATGTGCTAATATGAAAATTGTATGATGTAGTGTTTTCATACTTCAACCACTTTTAAACTAATTTACTAATAAACCAATTAACTTATGCCCACACCACAAGAAGTAGTTGCCAAAATGATGCAACACGACATGTTTAGCCAATGGCTAGGTATTGAAGTGCTTGAAATAACCGAAGGATATAGCAAAATTAAAATGACTGTTCGCCCCGAAATGTTAAATGGATTTGGTATTGCACATGGTGGTGTTGCATTTAGCCTGGCAGATAGTGCTTTTGCATTTGCTTGTAATAATCGCAATAATCTTTCAGTTGCTTTAGATACATCTATCAACTTTACAAAAGCTGTTCAGGTAGGCGATACATTAATTGCCGAAGCCAAAGAAATTCATAATGGTCGCAGCACCGGATTATATATTATTTCTATTTTTAATCAAAAGAACGAGCTGGTGGCACATTTTAAAGGCAATTGTTTCAGAACTGGAAAAACACATTTATAATGTAGCCATAGGATTACTTTACAATCCAGTAGGTGATAGCCAACCAAATGAGTCCCTTCACCAAAAAAAATACAAAGCCGCCAAGGCCAATTCGCTTTAGCCATAGTATTGTTTTATTTTGGGGTTTAGCTTCTTGTTGCATTATTTCTATTGTTTAGAAAACTTTTAAGTTGGCGAAAATAATAGTTTGCAGTACATCAGCACAGCATTGGTTGATTTTATTATACAAACGGAAATCACAGAAATACCTTATGCTATGTATTTTCGTGCATCAACCAAATTATATGATTTATTCTTTTAATGGATTTATTCCCGTTGTTCATCCATCTGCATACATTCACCCACAGGCTTGTATAATGGGTAATGTGGTTATTGGTAAGGATGTTTACATTGGTCCAGGTGCAGTATTGCGAGGTGATTGGGGTAAAATTATTATTGAAGATGGTTGTAATGTGCAAGAAAACTGCACGGTGCATATTTTTCCTGGTGTTACCACTACACTAAAACAAGATGCACATATTGGGCATGGTGCTGTAATACACGGTGCAACCATTGGACGAAATTGTTTGGTAGGAATGAACAGTGTGATTATGGACAATGCTGTTTTGGGTGATGAATGTATTGTGGGTGCTTTAAGTTTTGTGAAAGCAAATGAAGTGTTTGAAGCAAGAAGTCTTATTGTGGGCAACCCTGCTAAAAAAATAAAAGAAGTGAGTGATGAAATGATTGCCTGGAAAACCGATGGCACCAAGCTTTACCAGACCTTGCCACAATTAATGCGTGATACTTTGATTGAATGTGAACCTTTAACCGAAGTGCCTGAAGATAGAATTGAACAGGAAAAAGTTTATGGGGTTTGGAAGGGGAAATAAATAATTATTTTCTGATGACTTTCCTAACTATTTAATTATTAAGTTATTGACATTTTATAACTACTGCCAATATAGTTATTAATAGTTATACACGTAGTAGTAATTCTACAAAATAAAACTGTTATCATTGCATTGGTTTTTCATAGGATATTGGATTTTAAAAACGGGGCAATGTTTCTACATTAGCCCCCATTTTTTTTTTTGATGCTTGAATGCTTTAGTGAAGAAGCTTGCTGGTATTAAGTTGAGACGATATTAATTAAAAATTACAGATAAATATTAGCTTACAAGAAATGCAGACTTGTTAGTTTCTACTACTTGTGTAAAAAAAATATTGGACTTTAATGTGCTATTGCGAATTCACAGATTCGCATTGGTTTTTTTATAGAATATTGGATTTTAAAAACAGGGCCTTGTTCAGCAAGGCTTTTTTAAAATGCCATGTAGCTGGAATATTGATAACGAGTGTTTTTAGAGTTTAGTTGCGTCTTTAAAATTCATCTAGGCAGTTTCGAATTATTACTACAATCTTTGTAGTGTGATTCAACCTCAATATAAAAAACATACAGCCTATTTGTCTATAGGCTCTAATCTTGGTGATAGAGAAATTAATTTGGCTAATGCTATTAAGCAAATCGAAGCTAACTGTGGTATAGTAATGAAAGCATCGGCTCTTTACGAAACCGCTGCCTGGGGCAAAACAGATCAGCCTAGCTTTATTAATCAGGCATTGATATTAAAAACTGATTTTTCCTCAAAAAAATTAATGAAACAATTGTTGCACATTGAGCGATTGATGGGCAGAGAAAGAAAAGAGAAGATGGGACCAAGAACCATTGATCTGGATATTGTGTTGATGGATGAAGAAATTGTTTTCTCTGATTTCCTGACATTACCACATCCACATTTGCAAGATAGAAAATTTGTTTTGTTGCCTTTGGCAGAAATTGCACCTAAAGCATTTCATCCGGTTTTTAATAAAACTATAGAACAATTGTTAGTAGAATGTGAAGATGTTTTAGATGTGAAAAAGTTTTAGGTGGTTGGTAAACTTCACCAACTATTTTTGGCGGCAACGCAATGAAGCATCATTTTATAACAGTAGAAGGAAATATTGGAGCTGGTAAAACCACGCTTACCAACTTATTGGCAAAGCACTATAATGCAAAAATAATTTTAGAAGAGTTTGCAGATAATCCCTTTCTTACTAAATTCTATCAAAGTCCTCAGCAATACGCTTTTCCTGTAGAACTATTTTTTATGGCTGAAAGATATAAGCAGCTTAAGGATATGAATCATAGTAAAGATTTGTTTCAAACAGTTACTGTTTCAGACTATCTGTTTACCAAATGTTTATTGTTTGCAAAAGTTAATCTGCCTGAAGAAGAGTTTCGATTATATCAAAAGTTGTTTGAAATCATTCATGCACAACTTCATTTTCCCGATATACTTATCTACTTGCATGCACCGGTTAGTAAATTACAGTCGAACATAAAAAAAAGGAACCGCCCTTTTGAACAAAACATAGCAGATGAGTATTTATTTCATTTGCAGGAAACCTATACCAGTTACATCAAGCAGCACAATATTAAAACCATCTTTATTGATGCCAGTAATGCTGATTTTCTTAATAATCCCAAACATTTTCAAGTAGTATTAGATGCACTTGAAAACGATTTTGGCGAAGGACAACAATATTTTACTTTGCCATAAACTACAATATCAATAGTAGTTTACAAGTTTCATTTTACATTCGCAGCCATACAAATCGTATATCTAACATCGTAAATCGTATATAGAACCATGGAATATAATTTTAGACTGATAGAAAAAAAATGGCAAGATTGGTGGAAGGAAAACAAAGTTTATAAAGTATCAAATACAAGCGATAAACCCAAGTATTACGTATTGGATATGTTTCCATATCCAAGTGGTGCAGGTTTGCACGTGGGGCATCCTTTGGGTTATATAGCCAGTGATATTTACAGCAGATACAAACGCCTGAAAGGCTTTAATGTGCTGCATCCTATGGGTTTTGATAGCTTTGGTTTGCCTGCAGAGCAATATGCTATTGAAACTGGTCAGCACCCAGCAGAAACTACAAAAAAGAATATTGCAACTTTTAAAAGCCAGTTAGATAAAATTGGTTTTTGCTACGATTGGGATAGAGAAGTGCAAACCAGCGACCCCAATTATTATAAATGGACACAAAAGATTTTCTTAGAATTATACAATAGTTATTTCTGCAATACACAACAAAAAGCAAGACCCATAGCTGATTTGATTACTAAGTATGAAAAGCAAGGCAGCAAACATTTTTCTGCAGAACAATGGAATGGTTTTTCTGATGCTGAAAAAGAAGAATGGTTAATGCAACGCAGATTAGCTTTTTCAAAATTTGGAGAAGTAAACTGGTGCGAAGCATTGGGAACTGTATTGGCAAATGATGAAGTGGTGAATGGGGTTAGTGAACGTGGTGGTCATCCGGTAGAGAAAAAGAAAATGCGTCAGTGGTATTTGCGAATTACTGCTTATGCTGAAAGATTGCTACAAGGCTTGGAAACATTGGATTTCAGCGATAGTATGAAGGAAATGCAACGTAACTGGATTGGACGTTCAGAAGGTGCAGAAGTTAGTTTTAAAGTTCACAGTCCACAGTCCACGGTCGACGGTCGTCTGTTGACTGTTTATACAACAAGACCTGATACCATTTTTGGTGTAGATTTTATGGTGCTTGCACCAGAGTTGGATTATATATTAGACATTGCAAGTGCTGAACAAAAACAAGCTGTAGAAGAATACATTCAATATGTAAAAAGCAGAAGCGATAGAGAACGACAAGCCGAAGTAAAACAAGTGACTGGTTGTTTTACGGGTGCTTATGCTATCAATCCATTTAATGGCAAACAAATACCTATTTATATTGCCGAATATGTGTTGGCTGGCTATGGCACAGGAGCTATTATGGCTGTGCCTTGTGGCGATGAACGTGATTTTAAATTTTCCCAGCATTTCAATATTTCTGTTACCAATATTATTGGCAATGCTTTCAATGGCACAGAAGCCAATCCTACCAAAGATGCTGTACTACAAAACAGTGATTATTTAAATGGCTTGGTAATGCGTGATGCAATGAAAGTTGCCAGTGATAAGATTGAAGAAATGGGCATTGGTAAAAGAAAAGTAAACTATAGAATGCGTGATGCAGGCTTTAGCAGACAACGTTATTGGGGCGAACCTTTTCCTATTGTTTGGAAAGAAGGCGTTCCTACTGCTTTGACTGAAAATGATTTGCCACTCGAATTGCCACATGTTGAAAAATATGGCCCAGGCCCTGATGGCGAAGGCCCTTTAGCAAATATTACAGAATGGGTAAACACGCCTGAGGGCAGAAGAGAAACCTCTACTATGCCTGGTTATGCTGGCAGTAGCTGGTATTTTTTGCGTTATATGGACCCTAATAACGACAAGGAATTTGTAAGTAAAGAAGCCAGTGATTACTGGAATAGTGTTGACCTATACATTGGTGGAACAGAACACGCTGTTGGGCATTTATTGTACAGCCGTATGTGGACGAAAGTCTTGTTTGACTTAGGCAACATCAGCTTTGATGAACCTTTCAAGAAATTGTTGAATCAAGGGATGATACAAGGAAGTAGTAGGTTTGTTTATAGAGTACAACCATCGACTGCTTTTGGTGAAAAGGATGTAAATTCTACTCAAATTTTTATTTCTTTTGATATAAATGAAAAACTTTCTTCTGGTGAAATAAATAGCAAATGGTTATTTGAAAAAATTTCTACACTGTCTAAAGAATTGAGTGACTGGCATAATCAAAATAATGATATTCCAACTTATACAATTAATAAACTACACGTTGATGTAAACATTGTTGATGGAGTTGAGTTAGATATTGAGGCTTTTAAAAAATGGAAGAATGGTGAATATGCTAACGCAGAATTTATTTTAGAAGATGGCAAATACATCTGTGGTGTTGAGACAGAAAAAATGTCCAAGTCAAAATACAACACAGTAAACCCAGACGAACTATGTGATAAATACGGAGCAGATACTTTCCGTATGTATGAAATGTTTTTGGGTCCTGTAGAGCAAAGTAAACCTTGGGATACAAAAGGTATTGAAGGTGTGCATCGTTTCATCAGAAAAATGTGGCGTTTGTTTTATAGCGATTCCACTTTTAAAAACAATGAAACCATTGCTGGTAAACCAATCTGGACAAACGATACACCCACTGCAGAAGAATTAAAAGTATTACACAAAACCATTAAAAAAATTGATGAAGATACAGAGCGTTTTAGCTACAACACAGCAGTAAGTGCTTTTATGGTTTGTGTAAATGAACTAGCAGATTTAAAGTGCAACAAAAAACAAATTCTTGAACAAGTCTTGATTTTATTAACGCCTTATGCCCCACATATTGCAGAAGAATTATGGAATGCTTTGGGCAATGAAGGAAGCATATTAGATGCAAAGTATCCTGTTTTCAATCCACAATTATTGGTAGAAAGCAGTAAAGAATATCCTGTAAGTATTAATGGTAAAATGAGAACCACTTTAACTTTTGCCTTAGATGCAGCACAAGCCGATATTGAAAAAGAAGTTTTAGCCAACGATATTGTTCAAAAATGGTTAGAAGGAAATCAACCCAAGAAAATCATTTTTGTAAAAGGTAAAATGATTAATGTGGTGATATAAAATTATTGCTGCAATGATAATTTTTAAATAACCATTGGGTCATTCTCAATGGTTATTTAATTTTATAACCACTACATTTAAAACTTAATATTGAGCAAACCAATCAAAATATATTTTTGATGCAATAATGCAATATGAAAAAAGAGTTTATTCAACGAGATATCAGCTGGCTAAGTTTTAATGCAAGAGTATTACAGGAAGCTGCCGATGCTAATGTGCCATTAGAACAACGTATTCGTTTTTTAGGAATCTTTAGCAATAATACGGATGAATTTTTTAGAGTAAGAGTAGCGACTTTAAAGCGTATGATTGAGTTTGCAGAAAAACGCAAACGCCTGAATATGCACCTTGAACAAGATGCACAAAAAGTATTGGATGATATACAAACTATTGTGCTGCAACAGCAAAATGAGTTTAATAGAATTTGGAAAGGCATTTTGCTGGAGCTTAAGAAAGAAAAAATATTCATAAAAGATGAAAAGCAACTAACCCGCGAACAGCAAGAGTTTGTGAAGAAATTTTTTGATGAACAGGTTCGTAGCAATGTAATTCCACTAATGATTGAGGGCTTGCAGCAGATGCCTTACCTGCGTGATAAAAGTATTTATCTGGCTGTGGCCATGCACAAAAAAAACTCTGCATACAATCATAAATACTCATTAATAGAAGTTCCTGTAAAAGCAGTAGGTCGCTTTGTTTTATTGCCATCAAAAACCGGAGAAAAAAATATTATTCTCTTAGAAGATATTATACGTTTCAACCTTCCTTATGTGTTTGCATATTTTGGATATGAAGAGTTTAATGCATGGATTTTTAAAGTAACCAAAGACGCCGAACTAGATTTGGATAATGATGTTGCTACAACCTTTGTAGAAAAAATAGAACGTGGTTTAAAGAATAGAAGAAAGGGCAAACCAGTACGATTTGTTTATGACAAAGAAATGGAAGCGGGTTTGCTGGAGTATCTTATTCGCAGATTAAACTTAACAAAGAAAAGTAACATTATTCCTGGAGGAAGAATACATAATTTCAGACATTTTATGGATTTCCCAAATGTGTTCAAAGCCTCTACCAGTAAGCGTTTTCCTTTTGGTCATCCATTAATTTCTCAGAATAAAAGAATTACAGAATTGATATTGCAGCAAGATGTGATGTTGCATTTTCCGTATCATACTTTTAATCCTGTAATCGATTTATTAAGAGAAGCTGCTATGGATGAAAATGTGGTTTCAATTAAAATCACTGCTTATCGCTTAGCCGAAAACTCTAAAGTAATCAATGCTTTAATTAATGCTGCAAGAAATGGAAAACAAGTTACTGTGATGCTTGAATTAAAAGCAAGATTTGACG